>NZ_WLYK01000012.1 GCF_009707545.1 Nakamurella alba
CTGCGATCTCGGTATCGAGACGGTTCCGGCGGGCCAGGGCGTGGGCCACCGCGTCGTAGGCATCGTCGAAGGCGATCAACACGCCACCACCGGTGGGCAGAAGATGTTCTTTGCGGACCCGCCGCAACCATGCGTCATGCCGTCCGGTCCAGGCGTCATTGTCGTAGATGTGTCCGTGTCGCAGCAGCAACTTCGACAACCGATGCCGCGCCGCCATCAACACCGTCCGGGTGTCTTCCCTGGCCCGGACCAGATCCCGCGCCGATTCCTGCGCCAGGGTCGCAATCGTGACCGCGACGATGTCGCCGTTGCGGGCCAGCCGGGCCAGCAACAACGCGTCCCTGCGGTCGGTCTTGACCCGGTCCCCGGACGGACGCAGCAACTTCGACGGCGCCGCGATCTGGCACACGTGCCCCGCCGCTTGCAGCGCCCGTGCCAACCCGTATCCGGTCGGGCCGGCCTCATAGGTCACCACCACCGGGCCGTGCCCGGCGGCGATCTCGTCCACGAAATCGACCACCCGCTCGGTCAACGGGGACACCACCCGCTCGATCAGTTCACCAGTCAGCGCGTCAATCACCGCCGCCCGCACCGACCGGGCATGAACATCCAGCCCGACACTCGTACGCTGTTCAATCACCGGGGCCTCCTATGCATGTCGGCACCAGCCAGCCACCCTGGCCGGTGATCCACGAATGCTGCATACGCGAGGCCCCGGCCTACACCGCCAAACGGCCCGCGTCCTACATAGGGTCTGACCTGCTGACCGACCCGTCAGCCTGCGGTGTTGGCGCTCGTCGCAGGCAGGCCGGCGGCCTCCCGGCGGATCTGCTCCAGGGCGTCGTTGAAACCCTGCGGTGTGCCGCTGGACCCCGCGAGCTTGCCGACCTCCAGCCCGTCGATGGGGCGGCCGACCACCACGCCGGGCACCGCAGCGGCGAACCGCCGCTGCAGGTCCAGCGAAGTGGGATCGGTGGCGTTCGGGGTCACGGTGACCTCAGAGACGACCCCGTCGTCCAGCGTCAGCTCGACGTCGATGCTCGACGGGAGCCCGCCGTACCAACCGGTGGCCGCGTAGTCACCGTCGCGGTAGTCCGACGTCGGCGTGGCCATCCCTGTCGAAATCGGCGGCACCTGCATCGGTGGCGTCCCGGCGCTCGAACTCCCGGTCCAGGAGGTGGCGGCCGCGGTCGGGACCTCCGTCGAGCAGGCACCGAGGGTGAGCCCGGCCGCGAGGACCAGCGGCCACCGCAGCCGGGTGATCGCGGAGCTCACCGGCGACGGGCCGCGGGCAGCAGCTCGTGCGCGCCGTAACTGTTGTCCTCGGGATTGATCGTCACCCCGGGCGGCACCAGCTCGTCGATCCGGTTCAGCACATCGTCGGTCAGCACGACATCCACGGCCGGCAGGTAGGACTCGAGCTGCTCCATGGTGCGCGGACCGACGATCGCCGAGGTGACACCGGGGTGCCGCAGCACGAACGCGATCGCCAGCTCGATCATCGGGATGCCCGCCTGGTCGGCGAGAACCGCCAGCTCCTCGACGATGTCGAGCTTGCGCTGGTTGGCCGGGCTGGACATGTCGAACCTCGCGGCCGGGCGCCGGGACGAGACCGGCGCGCCGCCGGTGCCCTTGCGGTACCGACCGGACAGCCACCCACCACCGATCGGGCTGTACACCAGCGTGCCCATCCCGTGCCGCAGCGTCGTCGGGAGGACGTCCTCCTCGATGCCACGCACCAGGATCGAGTAGGGCGGCTGCTCGGTGACGAAGCGCTCGAGTTTGCGATCGCGGGACGCCCACTGCGCCTCGACGATCTGCGATCCCGAGAAGGACGAGGAGCCGATGTACCGGACCTTGCCCTGCCGGACGAGATCGGTCAGGGCACCGAGGGTCTCCTCGACATCGACGCCCGGATCCGGCCGGTGGACCTGGTAGAGGTCGATGTGGTCGGTGCCGAGCCGGCGCAGCGAGTCCTCGACGGACCGCATGATCCAGCGGCGGGATCCGCCCCGGGTGTTCGGATCCTCGCCCATCGGCATGAAGAACTTCGTGGCCAGCACCACGTCGTCCCGCCGCCCGGCCAGGGCCGCGCCGACGATCTCCTCGGAGCCGCCCGCCGAGTAGACGTCGGCCGTGTCCACGAAGTTGATGCCCGCGTCGAGGGCGGCCCGGATGATCCGGACGGAGTCGTCCCGGTCCTCGTTGCCCCAGGGCCCGAACATCATGGCGCCCAGGCACAACGGGCTCACCTGGACCCCTGTACGTCCCAGTGGTCGGTACTGCATAGTGATGGTTCTCCTCAGTTCTCGGGGATGGTCCGCTCATAGCGGGACTGCATCGGGACGTCCGGGTCGGGGCCGCTGCGGGTACCGGAGTCGAGCCCGTCGAGGACGGCCAGATCCTCGGCGGTCAGCTCGAAGTCGAAGACGGCGAAGTTCTCCGCGATGCGGGCCGGGTTCACCGACTTCGGGATGGCCGAGCGCCCCTGCTGCAGGTGCCAGCGCAGCATCACCTGCGCGGGCGAGCGCCCGATCCGCTCGGCGATGCCGGCGATGGTCGGGTCGGCGAGCACGCTGCGCCGCTCCTCACCCCAGCCCGGATAGAAGGTGATGCCGCCGATCGGCGACCAGGCCTGGGTGATGATCCCGCGCTCGGCGTCGACCTGCTGCAGCGCGGCCTGGGTGAAGTAGGGGTGCAACTCGACCTGGTTGACCGTCGGGACCACCTGGGTCCGCTCCGCGAGCAGGTCCAGGTGCTGCGGGGTGAAGTTGCTGACGCCGATCGCCCGCACCCGGCCGTCGGCGAGCAGCTTCTCCAGAGCCTGGTAGGCGCCGACCGTCGTGTCGAAGCGGTCAGGTGCCGGCTGGTGCAGGATCAGCAGGTCGATCTGCTCGACACCCAGTTTGCGGACAGCCTTGTCAAAGCCGTGAAGGGTCGGCTCGTAGCCGTAGTCGGTGACCCAGATCTTGGTCTCGACGAAGATCTCCGAGCGGTCGATGCCGGAGCGCCGGATGCCCTCGCCGACCTGCCGCTCGTTGCCGTAGGCCGCCGCGGTGTCGATGTGCCGGTAGCCCAGGCGCAGCGCGGTGTCGACCGCGGCGGCGGTCTCCTCCGGTGGGCTCTGGAAGACTCCCAGCCCGAGCGTGGGCATGGTGACCCCGTTGTTCAGTGTGAGGTCCTCGATGACGGTGGGAGTGGTCGGTGCGTTCATGGGTCCCACGCTAGGTCCGGCCGGTGACGGCGACGAGGTACTGCCAGGGCCCCCCACGCGGGTCGGGGCGGCCGTACCGTTGAGGCATGGACAACAGGGCCGAGATCAGGGAGTTCCTCACCTCCCGCCGTGCCCGGCTGACCCCGCAGCAGGCCGGGCTGCCCGCGTACGGCGGCCGGCGACGGGTGACCGGGCTGCGCCGGGAGGAGGTCGCACTGCTCGCCGGTGTCAGCATCGACTACTACGTGCGGCTGGAACGCGGGAACCTCAGCGGCGCGTCGGAGAGCGTCCTGCACAGCCTGGCCGAGGCATTGCAACTGGACGAGGCCGAGCGCGAGCACCTGCAGGCGCTGGCCCGCAATTCCACGCACAGCACGGCGCGGTCCCGGACCACCGCGCCCACCGGGGTGGCCCGGAGCGTGCAGCAGGTGCTGGACGCGATCGGCGACGCCCCGGCCTGGGTGCGCAACGGCCGGCACGACATGCTCGCGATGAACGCGCTGGCCCGGGTGCTCTACGCACCGATGCTGACGCACACCGACCGGCCCAACACCGCACGGTTCCTGTACCTGGATCCGGCCTCGCAGGAGTTCTTCGTCGACTGGGAGCGGTCCGCGACCGACGTGGCCGCCCTGCTGCGCGCCGAGGCCGGGCGGAACCCGCACGACAAGAAGCTGATCGAGCTGATCGGCGAGCTGTCCACCCGCAGCGAGGTGTTCCGGACCCGTTGGGCCGCACACAATGTCAAGTTCCACCGGACCGGCCAGAAGCGCATCCACCACCCGGCGGTCGGCCGGCTCGACCTGGACTTCGAGGCGATGGAACTTCCGTCCCACCCCGGGCTCACGATGTTCGTCTACACCGCCGCGGTCGGCACGCCGACCGCCGACTCCCTGCGCATCCTCGGCAGTCTCGCCGCCGCCCAGCCGGTCACCCGCGTCGATCCCGTCGGCTGATCGACGATCCAGCCCTCGGCCCGGATGCTCAGTTGTTCTCCGGCAGTCCGCTGGTCCATTGCCGTTGACCGGCCGGTGGCCGCAACGCCAGTACATCTCCCAGCAGCTCCTCGTCGATCGGCGCCGTGAGCGCCTCGACGGCGGCGTGCAGGTGGTGCGGCTTGCCGGTGCCGACGACGGTGGTCGGCGCCCCGGAGCGTTGCAGGGAGTACTGGTTGGCCAGGACAGCGATGTCGACGCCACGCTTCTCGCAGAGATCGGCCATCGCCCGGACAGCCGCCTGCGCCGCAGCCGGCGCCGGGTGCGGGCGGTTCATCCGGGAGCCACCGGCAGTCAGCAGGCCGAGCGCCACCGCGGCGGCGTTCATCAGCCCGACACCGTGCGATGCCGCGAGCGGCACCAGCTCCGCGGTGAGGGCGTCGTCGAGCAGTGTCGCGTGGGCGTAGGTCAGGATCACGTCGAGGTCGGCCTCGCGAATCGCCCGCGCCATCAGCGGCAGCGGGTAGCCGGTGACGCCGATGGCCCGGCACAGGCCATCCGCGCGCAGCTGCCGCAACTCGGCGATCGAGTCCTCCAGCACCGGACCCCAGGCCACGAACTCGATGTCGTGCAGCTGCAGGATGTCCACGTGATCGGTGCGCAGCAGCCGCAGGCTGACCTGCAGGCTCCGCCGGATCCGCTCCGGCCGGAAGTCGAAGTCGTCGTCGGAGTACCGGCCGGCCTTGGTGGCCAGCACCACCCGGTCACGGCGCCCGCCGCCGAGCGCGACACCGAGCCGCTGCTCGGCACTGCCGTAGTACGGCGAGGTGTCGATCAGGGTGATGCCGAGGTCCAGTGCCTCGTGCACCACCCTGGTGGCCGCGACATCGTCCAACGGCCCGAACATCTCGCCGAGCGAACCGGTGCCGAGAGCCAGCGCCGACACCTCCAGCGGGCCCAGCAGTCGGTACAGCAACAGTTCTCCTCCCACAGCACCGACCGCGCCCGGGTGCTCGGGCGCGGTCGGTCGTCCTCATCCGTTCAGTGCTGGGTCACCGGCGTGTTCACCGGCTCCGGCTGACGGGTACGGGCCGAGCGAAGCCCGGCGCCGACCACGTTCATCACCGACAGGGCGGTCGCGAAGTCGGTGTCCATCGCCGAACCGGAACGCACACAGCGCAGGAACTCCTGGATCTCGGCGACGAAGGCCTCCGCGTACCCGGTCCCCACCCCGGCCCCAGCCATCGCCGCGACGTCGGCGAAGTACGGGTGGGCCGGGCCGGTGACGACGGTCCGCGGTCCGTTGTAGGCGCCGTCCGCGTCGTCGGTGAAGATGCGGAACTCGCCGGCCCGGATGGAGTCGAAGACGACATGGCCGCCGGTGCCGAACACCTCGACCCCGAGCGAGTTCGGCACACCGGAGGCGATCCGGCTGAGCGCGACCTGCCCGATCGCTCCGTTCTCGAGTTCGACGGTGAGCAGGGCGATGTCGTCGTTGCCCACCGGGCCCGTCGCTTCGCCGCCGCCCGATCCGTGCCCGATGGCACCGGCGACCGGCAGCGGCCGGGTGGTGTGCACGGTGGACAGCGTCGAGGAGAGCACGGTGCGGACCGGGCCGGCCACGTACTGCAGCGCATCGATGGCGTGGGCACCGATGTCCAGGATCGCACCGCCGCCGGACTGCTCCTGCGAGTACCGCCAGGACAGTGCCCCCGCAGGGTCGGCGGCGTAGTCGGCGTGGTACCAGGCGCGGACCGTGTGCACCTGGCCGATCCGGCCGGCGGTCACCGCATCGGCGACGGCCGCCATGCCGGGCAGCCGGCGGAACGAAAAACCGACGCCGGTGACGGCTGTCGTGCTGCCCGCCAGCTCGGCCAGCTGCTGCCCTTCCTCCGGGGTGCGGCCGATCGGCTTCTCCGCGAAGACGTGCTTGCCGGAGGCCAGTACCTTCGACAACACCTCTTGGTGCAGGAAGTTCGGCAGCGCGACGCTCACCACGTCGATCTCCGGATCGGCGAGGAAGGCGTCGATGTCGCCGGTGACGTCGGCGAAGCCGTAGCGGTCGGCGACGCTGCGGGCCAGCGTGGTGTTCGGGTCCACCACGGTGCGGAGTTGGACGTCGAGATCGGCGAGATCGGGTGCCATCTGGGCGTTCCGGTAGCCGAAGGCGTGCGCCTGGCCGGCCATCCCGGCCCCGATGAGCCCGACGCGGACTGGTGTCTTCATGATGCGGTCGCCGTGGTCCTTTCCTGGTCGTCCTTCAGGACGGTGTGCAGTTCGTGTTGCAGTGCTTCGAGTTCCGCGCCGCCGGCCATCTGCCGGGCGAGTTCGGGCATGGTGATCTCGCTCTTGGCGTGGTCACCGATCGTCCGGCCGCGTTGCAGCAGGACGAAGTGGTCGCTGACCGGGTAGGCGTGGTTCGGGTTGTGCGTGATGAAGATGACCCCGAGCCCGCGCTCCTTGGCCTGGACGATGTACCGGAGCACCACCCCGGCCTGGCGGACGCCGAGCGCGGAGGTCGGCTCGTCCAGGATCAGCACCCGGGCGCCGAAGTACACGGCACGGGCGATGGCGACGGACTGGCGCTCGCCGCCGGACATGGTGCCGATCGGCTGCTCAGGGTCACGCACCTGGATGCCCATCTTGCGCAGCTCGTCGTGGACGATCGCCTTGGCCTCCTTCGACTTCAGGAAGCCACGGGACGCGGGTTCGGAACCAAGGAAGAAGTTCCGCCAGATCGGCATCAGCGGCGCGACGGCGAGATCCTGGTACACGGTGGCGATCCCACGGGCGCGGGCGTCACGGGGCGAGGTGAAGTGCACCGCCTCACCGTCGACCAGGTACTCACCGGTGTCCGGCGGGTGCACCCCGGACAGGGTCTTGATGAAGGTCGACTTCCCGGCGCCGTTGTCGCCGAGCACGGCCGTCACCTCGCCGGAACGCACCGCACACGACACGTCCTGCAGCGCCTTGACCCTGCCGAACGACTTGGCGATGTTGCGGACCTCGAGCAGCGGGGTGGTCATGCCTTCCCTCCCTGGGCACGCTTCTTCAGGTACAGGTTGATGAGGACGGCGAGCAGCAGGATCGCGCCGAGGAAGAACTTGAAGAGCTCGCTCGGCAGCCCGGCCAGCGGCATGCCCTGTTGCACCATGCCGAAGATCAGTGCGCCGATCGACGCACCCAGCACCGATCCGGCTCCGCCGGTGAGCAGGCACCCGCCGATCACCGCGGCGATGATGAAGTTGAACTCCTGGCCGATGCCGGTGGTCACTGTGGCGGACGCGTACCGGATCACCGTGAGCTGGCCGACCAGCCAGGCGGCGAACGCGGTCCCCATGAACAGGCCGATCCGTACCCGGGCCACCGGGACGCCCATCGCCAGCGCACCGGCGGCATTGCCGCCGACGGCGGCGATCCAGTTGCCCGCCGTCGTCCGGGTGAGCAGCACGATGCCGATCACCGTGAGCACGATCCACCAGATCAGCGACACCTGGAAGCCGCCGGCCGAGGATCCGAAGACGGCCTTCGCGCTGTCGTAGCCGTTGTAGTCGGCGATCCCGGACACGGTGACCTGGTCGGTCACCCCGGTGGTGACGGCGTAGTTCAGGCCCCAGAGCATGAAGTAGGTGGCCAGCGTGATGATGAAGCTCGGCAGCTTGGTGCGGTGCACCAGGATCCCGTTGAGCAGGCCGACCACCAGCGCGAACGCCAGCGAGATCAGCATCCCGAACCAGACGTTGGTGTTGAGCTGGGTGGTCACCAGGGCGGTCACCAGACCGGTGGAGCCGATCAGCACGCCGGACGACAGGTCGAACTCGCCGCCGATCATCAGCAGGGCGACGGCCACCGCCATGATCCCCAGCGTCGCGGCCGGGTCGAGGAAGTTGCCGATGCCCTCACGGCTGGCGAAGGCCGGGGCGGCGATCGAGAAGCCGATGAAGATGATGATCGCGGCGGCGCCGGACCCGAACTCCGCCGACATGAAGAACCGGCGCAGTCGCCCGCTGGTGGCCAGCCGGTCGTCGACCTGGTCCAGCTGCTCGGGTCGGACCGGCGCCGATCCTGCCGGCCTCGAAGGGGTGTCGTGGACGGTCATGTCAGCGGGTCCCCTTGGACACCAGGTCCGAGACCGTGGCGACGTTGTCCTTGGTGATGAAGGCCGGGCCGGTGAGGACCGGCAGTCCGCCGCCGACCGTGTTGAGGTTGTCGTGGTAGAGCACCAGCATCGCAATCGGCAGGTAGCCCTGGAGATACTGCTGCTGGTCGACGGCGAACAGGATGTCGCCCGCCTCGATGGACTTCAGCACGTCCGCGTTGATGTCGAAGGTCCCGACCTTCGCCGAGCTGCCGGCGTCCTTGACGCCGGCCAACGCGGCCACCGCCACATCCGGGTTCAGCGACAGCACGCCGTCGATGCTCTTGTCCCCGAGCAACTTCGACTTCACCGTCGACTGGATGCCCTGGGGGTTCGCCAGGTCCACCTGCAGGTTCTCGACGGTGCCGCCGAAGGTCTCTGCCGCGCCCTTGCAGCGCTGCTCCAGCCCGATGTTGCCGGCCTCGTGGATCACGCAGATCAGCTTCGTGGCGCCGGCGTTCTTCAGCTCGGTACCCGCCCCCTCGCCGGCCACCGTCTCGGTCTGCCCGACGTGCCCGATCGCCCCGAACTCGGCCGAGACCTCGGCGCCGGAGTTGATCGTCACGAACGGGATGCCCTGGCTCGTCGCATTCTCCAGCGAGGCCTTCAGCGCATCCGGGTTGGCCATCGAGACCACCAGTCCGGTGGGCTTCTTCGCCAACGCGGCGTCGATCAGCTTCGCCTGGTTGGCACCCTCGACATCGCCGGTGATCTCGACGTTCACGCGGAACTGGGTGGCGGCATCTTCGGCGCCGCGCTTGACCACGTTCCAGAACGACCCGTCGGGGTTCCCGTGGATCACCACGGCGTAGTTCAGGTCCCGGATGGCCCCGGCGCCGCCGGCGGAGGCGGCCTCCGAGGTGGTGGCGGCCTTGCCGCCGGTACCGCAGCCGGCGAGCAGCACACCGGCCGCCGCCACGCCGATGACACGGAAGGTCCAGCTCTTCATCGAGTTGCTCCTGTGGGTGTGGAGGGGTCCGCCGGCGGTGCCGGCGGGAGGTCAGCGCATCCGGACCGGTGCGCCGCAGGTGGTGAGGTGCTGCCGGGTCCGGGTGGCGATCGGCAGCGGCACGTCGAACGAGGACACCGGGTAGAGGTCCTGTTCGACGATGGCGAAGGTGTCCGGCCGGATCCCGGCCATCAGGTCCAGGATCGGCGCGAAAGCCGGTGTCCCGCCAGGTGGTTCGGTCATGATGCCCTGCTGGACGGCGTCGGCGAACGGGATGTCGTTCTTCAGCACGTCCGCGAGCAGGCCGGGCGCCACCTGTTTGAGGTGCAGGTAGCCGATGCGCTCCGGGTAGGAGCGGATCAGCTCGACGCAGTCGCCCAGGTAGTAGGCGTAGTGGCCGGTGTCGAGGCAGAGGTTGGTGTACTCCGGGTCGGTGCCCTCCAGCAGCCGCACCACCTCCGCCCGGGTGCCGATCGGGCTCTCGGCGTGCGAGTGGAACTGCTGCGTGACGCCGAACTCCTCGAGCAGGGCCCGGCCGAGCCGGTCGTGACCCTTGAGGAAGGCCGACCACTCGTCGGCGGTGAACTCGCGCCGGCCGCGGACGGAGCCGTCCGGGCCGCGCTCCCACAGCTCCGGGATGACGATGACGTGGCGGGCGCCGAGGGCACTGCTCAGCCCGACCACCTGGCGGACCTGCCGCCAGGCATCGTCGAAGGCCTCGTCCCCGCGGTGCAGTCCGGTGAACACCGTCCCGCCGGAGAGTTCGAGATCCCTTGCGGTCAGCGCATCCTGCAGCTCCGCCGGGTCGGTCGGCAGATAGCCGTACGGGCCCAGCTCGATCCAGTGGTAGCCGGCCCGCTGCACCTCGTCGAGGAACCGGGTGGGCGGGGTCTGGGCCGGGTCGACCGGGTTCCACACGCCCCACGAGTCGGGTGCGGTGCCGATCCGCAGGCCCGGCGATCCGGCGACGGCGCCTGCCGTGCTGTCTGTCGTGTTCAAGAGCCGCTCTGCTCCTTCGGTACGTGGCCCGGGTCACTGCGACCGGGCTGCACAGAGCCTAGAGCGCTCTAGAGATTTGTCAAGACAAGCCTTGCGACGGTTCGGCCGGGCGTCAGCGGGGCGGAGCAGCGGTGGTCCCGCGGACCACCAGCGAGGGCGTGGTGCGCACCTCGTGCGGATCTGCGGCCGGGTCGGCAGCCCTGGCGATCGCCGCTTCGGCCGCCAGCCTCCCCAGACGACCGGCGTGCACGTCAACGGTGGTCAACGCGATCCCCGGCGGCCGCGAGGCCGAGGTGTTGTCGTACCCGACCACCGAGACATCCTCCGGTACACGGAGATTCCGCAGGTGCAGGGCATCCAGCACGCCGAGTGCCGTCTGGTCGTTGTGCGCGAAGATCGCGGTCGGCGGGGCGGCACCGTCCAGCACCGGCGCGATGGCCTTCGCCGCCTCGGTGCGCGAGTAGTCCGAGACTACGACGCGGGGCTTGGCACCCGCCTGCTTCATCGCCCGCATGTAGCCCTCGCGCCGCCCGCCGTACCCGTCCGACCGCGGCGACGCGAGGTGCACGATCCGCCGGTGCCCCAGGCCGAGCAGGTGATCGATCGCCAGCCCGGCACCGAGAACGTTGTCGGAGAGCACGTTGTCGGCCTCGGGCACCTCACGCATCACGCTGACCAGCTTCAGGCTGCGGCGGTACGGTGCCAGCTCGTCGTCGGACAGCAGCAGGCCGGCGGCGATCACCACATCGACCCGGGCACGCACCAGCAGGTCGAGCGCGGGCCGATCCAGGTTCCCGCCGATCGAGCCGACGGTGAGCAGCAACTCCCGGCCGGCCGGGCCGGCGACCTCCCGGATCCCGTCGTGCACATCGGCGAACAGTTCGTTGTGCAGGTCCAGCAGGAAGACCCCCAGCGTGCTGGTCCCCCTGCTGGCCAGCGTGGCGGCCGCGGAGTTCGGCTGGTAGTTCATCCGACCGGCCACCGCCAGGATGTGGTCCCGGGTCGCCTCGTTCACCCCGTAGGCGCCCCGGAAGGCCAGGGACACCAGCGAACGCGAGACCCCTGCCTCGCGGGCGACGTCCTCCATGGTGACCTTCATCCGCCGATCCTCCCAGAGCGTCGTCGGTCCGGGCCCGCGGACCGTCGGTCCCGAGCACCTCTTGCCGCAAAGTCTAGAGCGCTCTAGTCTTCCGTGCATGCCGATGCCCCCACTCCCGATCGCGCCGCTGCCGGCTCCCGCCGGCACCCGGATCGCGGTCCACCACCTCGGGGACGGCGGCCTCGACGCTCCGTCCGCGATCCCCCGCCACCACGCGCTGGCCGGCGTCCTTGACGCGGTGATCCGCTCCGGTGGGGTGCGGGCCGGCCAGCAGCTGCCCGCCGAGTGGCAGATCGCCGACCACTTCCACCTCAGCGTGCCGACGGTCCGCCGGGCGCTGCGCACTCTCGCCGACGCCGGCCGGATCAGCCGACTGCACGGGCGGGGCACCTTCGTGGCCTGAGGGCGACGGCACACCAGGGGATCCGAAACGACTACCCGGCGAGTGCGGTGGCGAGTCGCCGCATCGCCCGGGCGAGGGTCCGGCTCACCTGCATCTGGCTGGTGAGAAGCTCCCGTGCGACGGCGGACTGGGTCAGACCGTCCCAGTAGTACAGGGAGATGACCTGCCGCTCCAGTTCGCTCAGGGTGGCCCAGGCCCGCGCCAGGTCCGCCCGGACCTCCGCGCGGTCGAGGTCCCGATCCGGCGCCGCACCGGCCCGGGCCGTGACCGCCGGGTGATCGATCGGCGCCGGGTTGCAGATGCCGTACGACCGCGCGCACTCGAGCACCTGTGCGAGCGGAAGGCCGCTGTGCTCGGCGATCTCGGCCGGACCGGGCATCCGGTTCCGCAGCGCGAGCAGTTCCTGGCGGGACCGCCGGACCAGGTCGTCGGCAAGCTGGGTCGTCCGGGGGCGGCGGATCACCGTCAGGTGGTCCCGGAACCACCGTTTCACGGTGCCCTCCATGGTCGGGACCGCGTAGCCGAGGAATCCCGGCGACCTGGCGGGATCCCATCGTCGTAATGCCTCGACCAGGCCCAACCGGGCCTGCTGCTCCAGGTCCTCCAGCGGCGCGCCCCGGTGCGCGAACCGGCGCGCGACCCACGCCGCCACATCCAGATACTCCTGCACCACCAGGTTCTCGATCCGCCGGACCTCCCACGGGCTCCCGCTCTCGCGGACCGAGACCAGTTCCGCCAACAGCTCCGCGCCGAGTCCGCTCCGTCGTTCCGCCATCGTCACCTCTCCCTCGGATCCGGACCTGCACCACGGACCTGACGAACTGACCCTGCACCGTCGACAACACGTCGACGGTGCAGGGTCGGCCGTCGGCGATCAGTCGGACGACGTCGCGGCCACCGCCTCCAGGACCACGTCGACCACCTGCTGCGGGTGGGCGAGCATGACCAGGTGCGAGGAGTCGATCTCGGTCACCTTCATGCCGGCCCGCTCGTAGCCGAAGCGCTCGACGTCGGGGTTGATGGTGTGGTCCGCGGACGACACCGTTCCCCAGGACGGCCGCGTCTTCCAGGCCGCCGCCGGTGCGGTCTCACCGAAGGCCAGGGCCGCGAGCGGCCGCTGCGAGTGCGCCAGGATGCGTGCCAACGACGGGTCCACGTCGTGCGCGAAGATCGCCGGGAACCGGGCGATGTCGACGGACACGTCGGTCCCGTCCTCCTGGCCCGGGACCGGGAACGGCGTGTACACCAGGGCAGAGGCGAGATCGGAATCAGGGAAACGACCCTGCAGCTCACCCAGGCTCTCCCCCTCCTCGAGTGCGTACCCGGCCAGGTAGACCAGGCCGACCACGTTGTCCGTCGTGCCGGCGACGGTGATCACCGCACCGCCGTACGAATGGCCGACCAGCAGCACCGGGCCGGGGATCTGCGCGACGACCGAACTGATGTAGGCGGAGTCGCCGAGCAGGCTCCGGTTCGGCACGGCCGGTGCGAGGACGTCGACTCCGGCGTCCAGCAGCAGCGGGATGACGGCGGCGAAGCTCGAGGCGTCGGCGAAGGCGCCGTGGACGAGAACAACGGTAGGCTTTGGCATCTGGATCGGTCCTGTCGGTAGGTCGGAGGTAGGAGGTAGGAGGGAAGTCGGGAACTGTCAGGGGGAAAGGACGCGGTGGAAGGGCTCAGTGGAGGGCGTCGCGGAGGAAGAGTCCGCCCTGCGCCGTCGCGGCCCGGGCGGCATGGGTGTCGCGCATCGCGTCGACCATCACGAAGTCGTGGACGATGCCCTGGTAGCGGACGGCGGTGGTCGGGACCCCGGCGGCCCTGAGCTTGGCCGCGTAGGCCTCGCCCTCGTCGCGCAGCACGTCGGCCTCACCGACGACGACAAGGGCGGGCGGAAGTCCGGCGAGGTCCTCGGTCGTGGCGCGCAGCGGGGAGCAGGTGATCTCGTCCCGTTGGGCGTCGTCGGTCGTGTACTGGTTCCAGAACCACTGCATGGCATCCCTGCGCAGCCAGTAGCCGGTGCCGAACTGGTGGTAGGAGTCGGTGTCGAAGGCCGCGTCGGTGACCGGGTAGTACAGCAGCTGCGCCGCGAGCACGGGGCCGGACCGCTGCTTGGCCATGATCGTCACCGCGGCGGACATGTTGCCGCCCACCGAGTCCCCGGCGATCGCGATGCGTTCGGGGTCGAGGCCGTGGTCCGCACCGTGGGCGGCGATCCACTCGAGGGCGGCGTAGGCCTGCTCGATGGCCACCGGGTAGCGGGCCTCCGGTGAGCGGTCGTAGTTGACGAAGACCGCGGCGGCGCCGGCCCGGGTCGCCAGTTCGCGGACCAGTCGGTCGTGGGTCCCCAGGTCGCCGAACACCCACCCGGCACCATGGATGTACAGGATCACCGGCAGTGGTCCGGTGAGGCCGGCCGGGATGATGATGTCCAGGGACAGTGTGCCGGTCGGACCGCCGTCGGCGGTGACCGGGGTGACCGTCGCATCGGGACGCGGGGTCGGGCCGGACTGCACGCCGTCGACGGTCCGGCGACCGTCCTCGATGGCCAGGTCGAACAGGTAGGGCGGGGCGGCGGTGTCGTCGCAGAACTGCTGCGCCGCCGCTTCCAGGACTGGTGTCGGGTAGTTCACGCGCACTCCTCGGAGCCGGTGGATCGGGACCAGCAGAGCCTGTCCCCGATCCGGTGGCGTGTCGTCCGTCGAACGACTGCACCCCGGACATCAGCTGCCCGTGCCTGTCTCCTCACCGGTCCGCAGGGCGCCCGCCAACTGGGTCCGCCGGCCGACACCCAGCGCGACGAAGGCCCTGGAGAGGTGGGTGGACACGGTGCGCACCGACAGTCCGAGGTTCTCCGCGATCTGTTCGTTGGTCCACCCGCTGGCGGCGAGCTCCGCGACCCGGCGCTGTTGCGCGGTCAACCGCGGGTCCCCCTGCCGCGCCGACACCGGCGCGCCCACGGCCCGTCCGTCGTCGGCCGCCCGTCCGGCCCACGCGTCGAGACCCATCACGGTGTAGGCGTCGTGGGCCGCGGCATACATCTCCCTTGCCTCGCGAGGCCGTCGCCGCATCCGGAGCCATCCGGCATAGTCCGCGGTCGCGTGGGCACGCTCCAGGGGCCACTGTCCGCCCCCGGGATCCAGCAGGGCGAGACGGAAGTGGTGCTCCGCATCCGGTGTCGGATCGATCAACGCCCGGGCCCGGTGGTGCACCAGTCGCGTGCGCAGCGACGGCCCCGATCCCGGTGGCTCGTGCCGCTCCCCGCCACCGGGGGCGACGATGCCGACCAGCTCCTCGAGGTGTCCTGCACCTCGACCCGCGGCGGCAAGGTCACCGAGCACCAGCGCCTCCGCGCCCCGACCGCCCGCACGGTCCTTCCCCACCAGCGGCCGCAGCTGCCGCCATGCGGACTCCTGGTCACCGGCGACGGAGGCGAAAGCGGCACGGGCGCGACGGATCCGGGCGGCCAGCACGGGTTCGCGGCGCGGGTCGATGGCTGACGCCAACGTCCGGAGCGCGGCGTCGGCGGCCCGGTCGCCGCGGAGTGCGCCGACCGAGGCGCGGACGATCCGGGCCTCGCCGGACCAGACCGGGAGGCCGTGCGGACCGGCGGGCAGGAGGCAATCGGCGAATCGACCCGCATCGAACAGTGCCCACGGCAGGGTCCGGCGGCACAGGTCCGCCCATGGGTCGTCGTCCTCGGGTCGCCCGGCGCCGCCACGTCCGAGCAGCACGATCGCGTCCCGGGTGCGGTCCAGCACAAGGGCGGCCAGCCCGGCCAGCCCGTCCGTCCGGCGCGCCGCGCGGTCGGCGGCCGGCACCTCCAGACGCTCCCGGACCCTGCTCTCCGCCTCAGTCCGCCATCGGTCGGCATCCGCGATCGCCCCGGCCCAGAAGGCAGCTTCGGCGGGGTCGAGCCCGCCGGGTGCGGGTCCGATGCCGACATGTGGCCCCGCACCGAGTCGCTCGGCAGCCGCGCGCAGGGCGGACCCGGCCGCCTCGTCGTCGTGGGTCAGCACCCGCCGGACGGCGGTGAGCAGGACGTCCAGCGGATGCGGTCCGACGAGCGCGCCACCGGCCAACGGTCGCTCCTGCCCCGCCCACTCCTTCGCCAGCGCGCGCCGGCGATCGGCCTGGGCGGGCGCAGCACTGACCTGCGCAGCCCCCAGCAGAGCTGCGATGCCGTCGACGATGTCGAGCCGGAGCGCGAGCGTGTCGAGGTGCCGTGCGGCGACCTCGTCGGTGAGGTCGCCGGCCATCGCGCTCTGCCATGCCGCTGCCGCAGGATCGACATCGGCGAGCCGCTCGGCCAGCCGGCGACGCAGACGACGGATCTCGTGCGGTTGCATGTCCGCCAGGACCGCAGCTCCGGCCGCCCGGCTCGGCATGCAGTTCGCGGGCGAGAAAAGTTCCAGCACAACGGGATCGACCGAGTCCTGCGCACCCTGCGGCTCAGCGCCGCGAGGTCCCGGGTGGTCGGACAGGGCGGCCCGCTCGCGGACCGCGTCCCGGTCCTTGTCCGGCACGCCGTCCAGCGCGCGGCGGTAGGAGGCGATCAGCCGATGTGTCGGGGCCGGCAGCTGCGGCAGATCACCGCTGCCGGACCGCAGCGCAGCCACGTATTCGTGCAGTGCCAACGGATTTCCGGCCGCCGCCTCGAGGACCAGCCGTCGTAACAGCCCTTCGGGTGCACCGGGCAGTGCGTCCAGCAGGGCCGCGGACCGGCTCTCGTCGAGCGGCCCGAGGTGGTACTCCTCGCGGTCCTGGCGGCTCCTCCGGGCAACGAGCACCATCAGGACGTTCCGTGTCGGGAGCTGTTGTTCGATCTCCGCCAGCACCCCTGTGGACCAGGGATCGAGATCGTCGGCGTCGTCGACCGCGACCACCTGCAGCACGGTACGGGCCGCAGTCGCGATCGCGACGGTCAGGGATCGGGCGATCACCGCGGCAGGCACCTCACCCGTCGGTCGGACCACCCCGAGTTCGGCGAACAGGGCATCGATCACGGCCGCCGGCCCGCCGGCACCCGGCGGCATGCCGACCGCCGTCACCCCGGCGCCCGACCGGCGGGCCGCACGGAGCAGGGCGTGCAGCACGGCGCTGCGACCGGAGCCGGGGCCACCGGTGATCCTGACGACCCGACTCCGTTCTGCCGCTGATCCCGGGAGCTCGGCCAGGCGGGCGAGCAACGTCTCCCTGCCGATCAGCGACGACGTCGTGCCCGACCACGGCGGCGCGTTCACCCCGTACCGGCGCAGGGTTGGGATTGCAGAGCAGGAACGGCACCGAGGTGGCCGGCGAGGAAGTCCGCCACCTGTGTCCGGGCGGACCGGGAGATGACCGACGGACGGAGCGCGTCGAGCACCAGGAAGTCATGCACCGCCGCGAGATACCTGACGGCGGTGACCGGAGCACCGGCCTGCCGGAGGCGAGAGGCGAAGTCCTCGGCGCGATCCCGGTTCACATCGCACTCTGCGGTGATCAGCAGGATCGGCGGGAGGCCGGACCGGGGGCGCATGGCGGCCATCGGGTCGCAGGACGGATCGTCCCGGTCCGAGGGGCGCGGTGCGTACTGCTGCCAGAGGTGGCGCACGTCCCGCAGGCGGAGGCCGAAGCCGTCGGCGAAGTCCGTGGCCGACCTGTCGTCGGGTGCAGGCCTTGCCAACGGGTGGACCAGCACCGCGCACCGGATCACCTCCGGCAGCACCGGACCGTCCCACGAGAGGAGGGCAGCGGCAGCCAGTGTCGCCCCGGCGCAGTCTCCGACCAGCGCCACCGCCTCGGTACCGAGCTCACCAGCCCCCTTCCCGGCCACCCAGTCGATCACATCCGAGACCTGATGCAGCGCAACGGGATAACGATACTCCGGAGCGTTGGCGTACTCCGGCACCACCACGGTTGCGCCGGTGCCCGCGGCGATCTCGGCAGCGAAGGCTGCGTGCGTGTGGTGGCCGCCCATGACCCAGCCGCCCCCGTGCAGGTACACGACGACCGCGCCCGGCGTCGTCCCCGGCAGCACGGCGCAGGGGACGGTCGCTCCGCCGCGGACCGGCACGTCCAGCCGGCGCACCTCACCACCGACCGGCGCCTGCATCTGGGCGAGCGCCGCCCGTCCGTCGCTCACGCCCACCTCGTACAGGTGCGGCGGTCGGGCCGCCCCCGCGACGAACTCGGCGGTCACGTCGTCCAGGGCGACGACACCGGCACCCGTCCGCCGTCGTGGCATCACGGCGACTCCTCCGCCTCGACGATCGCGGCGAGCTGGGACCGGTGTGTGACACCGAGTTTCGGGAACGACCGGTAGAGGTGCGACCCGACGGTGCGGGTGGACAGGAAGAGTCGCTCGGCGATCTCGGCATTGCTGAGGCCGCCGGCGGCCAGCCGCACGATGGCCTGCTGTTGGTCGGTGAGCTGGGCCAGCCCGCCCCGGGGCACCACGTCCGGACTCCGATCGCCCGCCGCCCGCATCCGGCCCGGGAGCGTGGCCCGCCAGGCGTCCGCACCGACGTCCTCGAGCTGGGATGCCGCCTCCTGCAGCACTTTCCGCTCCTCACGGGGACTTCTCGCGCGGTGCAGGCATCCGGCGAGATCCAGCAGGGAGAGCCCACGTTCCAGCGGCCACTCCGCGGCAGCCGGGTCGTCGACGATCACCCGCAGCCGACGAGCACCATCGGCCGGGTCGTCGGACAGCACAGCGGCGGCCCGTTCCAGCAGCAGCCGGGAACGCCGGGAGACCCAACGACCTGACTGCGTGAGCCGGTCCAGGACCATCCGAGCGGTCTCCTGTTCCCCGACCTCGACCGCTGCGGAACACAAATCGGCGACCGCCAGGGCGCCGACATGCCGGTGGAGTGCGACGCCGTCCGCCGCGTACAGGCCGCGCAGGAGTGTCCACGCCCGGCGTGGGTCGCCGGCGGCCGCCGCGGCCCGCCCTTCCGCCCACCGCAACTGCGACCGGACCGCCATCGTCCCGGACCGTTCGGCAGCAGCCCGGCCGACCACGATGTCCTCGTCCGGGCCGCCCCGCAGTATCGCCACGATCGCCAGTTGGACGGTGGCCACCGCGGTCACCATCGGAACCCGCAGGTACTCGTTGAGCTGCAACGACAACAGGGCGTTGTGCTCGGCAGCAGTCAGCCGGGCAGCGTCCAGGTAGGCCCAGCCCACGGCAGCGAAGGTGGACAGTGCCGGGTTGAAGGCCACGCCGCGGGCCAGAAGGTCCCGGGGTGGCTCGAGATGGGCGATGGACAAGGACGTCTCGTCGAGGACCAGGCAACACGCCCCGAGATTGGCGGCCCCCATGAACGAATCGTGGTCGACGACAACAGGTCGTGGAGCGGTGTGCAGGACCTCGGCCAGGATCTCGTCGCTCGGCAGCGCCATCGACAGCGGCCACAGAATGCCCGGCGGGATCCCCGTCACCAGCTGCCGGACCGCGCCGCAGGCCCGGGCGAACCGTTCGAGGTCGTGTCGGTCGCCGGTCGAGTAGGCGGGCAGCGCCCCCGTGCCCAGGAAGAGGATCGCCAGGATCGGGTCACCCAGGTCGACCTGCTCGGCCACCGGCATCAGCACCTCGAGAGCGGCGGACGGCCGGTCGTCCATCATGTGCAACCAGCCGAGCAGTGCAGCGACCCGGATCCGGATGTCCGGGAAGGGGGTGGTGGTGACCTCGTCGGCGATGAGGTCCGCGACCCAGGCGACCTGGCCGACGGAGCCGGCGAGTTCGGCCGCCCGCAGCCGCCGGATCGCCGTCTCGCGAGCATCCGCCGTCAGTGCGACCGCACGCTCCAGCACCGACGCGGCGGTCATCGCGTCGCCGGCCGCGAGCACCTCCTCGGCGTACTTCCCGAGGTCCTCGGCCAGCAGCGGGTCCTTCCCGGTCGTCGCAGCCGCACGATGCCAGGACGCGAGTCCGGGTTCCGTCGAGGCCGCGGCGGCCAGCACCAGATGCGCCTCGCGGCGGTCCGCCGCCGGAGCCTTCTCGTAGACGGCCAACCCCATCAAGGGATGGCAGAAGCGCACCAGTCCCGCGGACACGGTAACGATTCCTGCTGCTTCTGCCGGATCCCAGTCGTCCCGCCGGATGCCGACCTCGGGTGCGTGGAGCACCTGCTGCCTGGTCTCTCCCGCCGCGGCCAGCAGCAGGGCGCGCCGCGTCCGGTCGGGCAGACCTGCGGCCGAGGCGCCGAAGACGTCGCCCAACAGCTCGCCCAGCGCCACCCGCCCACCTGAAGGGTCCTGCAGAACAACGGTGTTCGCCGGACGCCGGCCGAGTTCGACAAGAGCGAGGGGGTTGCCACCGGCGGTACGGAGCAGTTCCAGCCGCCGACGGCCGGTCGGGGGCTCGGGGAGCTCGTCGAGCACTCGGCCGGCATCGGGCTCATCAAGGGCGGCGAGTTCGATCTCGATCGCATCCGGGACCGGCTCGGGCACGCGCCCGCGGACGGCGAGCACCGTGACGGCATGGGCCGGGACCACCCGACCGGCGCCGGCCAGCAGCACCGCTGTGGATCCCGGATCGACCTCGTGCAGGTCGTCGATCAGCAGCAGCAGCGGTTCTTCCTGCCCGACCATCTCCATCAACGAGGCGACGGCGGCTCGGAGCTTTCCCTGGTCGACGCCGCCGGCCCGGCCACCGGAGGCGATGCGGACGAGTACGTCGCGGTGCAGCGGCGCCAGCGGGAGCGCATCGGACAGAAGCGCACCGATCAGTCCGGCCACCAGACCGAAAGGCACCAGGCCCAGGGCACGGTTCCCCTGGAACCTCAGCACCCGCCGTCCCGGGACCTGTGCGGCCAGCGCATCCAGCAGAGCGGACTTGCCGATGCCGGCGGGGCCACCCACCACGGCAAGGGATTCTCCGACGTACGTCCCGTCGGTCATCCCCACCAGCCGGGACAGTTCCAGGTCGCGGCCGAGGAGGCGTGGCTGTCCGGAGGCACCCACCCTGTCCGGCCGTGTCATCCACTGATCATAGGAATCGGGCCCCGGATCTCAGCCCTGCCCCACCGACTCCCAGAAGGCGCACTTGTGCTCGGCACGGTGGTCGACGAGGCCGATGTCGGGATTTCCGAGCTGTAGCACCGGCGACGAGTCCCCGGTGGTCGCCGGCCATGAAGCGACGCGACCGGAGGACGGGGTGCCGGTGCGCGCGAAGGAGGTCCACAACTCGACCATGGTCTCCGCGAGTTCGCCCTGACCGGTGCGGGTCACCAGGGACTTGCCACCCAGATCGAACAGGTACGGCAGATCCGTGGCGTGCGCTGCACCCTGGGGCAGACCGGAGGATGCGACGCCGCTGACGTCCGGCGCGGTGCGGTCGGCGAACTCGTAGCTGTAGACGGTCGCCCCGGCGGCCGCGAGTTCGCGTGCTCCTCTGGTCGTGGTGCACGCCCACGCGACGTCGGTGACCAATGTCGACCAGGCCAGAGCCGCGGAATCGTAGGCCTGCAAGGGGTACTCGTCCAGCACGGCCGAGGCGTGCTCCCCGAACGAGGCGCGGACCAGCGCACCGTAGTTGGTGACCGACACCGCGTCCGGATCGGTGAGCAGCAGACCACCGACGAACGATCGCTGTTCGTCGAGGTTGCCGCCGCTGATGACCGGTACCGGAAGTGAGCGGCCGGCGACCACGGCGTCAGCGGGACGTTCCGGCAGCAGATCGGTGCCGTAGGCGAGCGGGTTGCCGAATGCGGCGGCCTGATCGACCACCGTGGCGACAGGTAGTCGGCGCAGGCAGTCGAGGACCCCGGAACCGTCGCAGCCGGCGGCCTTCGCGGCTCCCACGCCGATCGTTTCCGCGTCCTTCAGCGGGATCAGCGAGGCCGTCGCCGGGAGACCGGGGAACAACGTCCCGGCCGGCCAGGAGAGGCGACAGGATCCGGAGGAGAAGATCGCCTTGTCGATGAGACCTGCGGCTGCGGGCGAGGTCAGCGCCGCACAGACCGACGTGCCGCCGGCCGATTCGCCGAACACCGTGATGTTGTCCGGATCGCCGCCGAAGGCC
Source organism: Nakamurella alba (assembly GCF_009707545.1). Classification (NCBI taxonomy): domain Bacteria; kingdom Bacillati; phylum Actinomycetota; class Actinomycetes; order Nakamurellales; family Nakamurellaceae; genus Nakamurella; species Nakamurella alba. The sequence goes on from NZ_WLYK01000012.1 coordinate 21,741, forward strand.
GTCGCGTTCCCCTTGGCCCAGGCCAGCGCCGCGAGTTGATCGGCGAAACCGAAGTTCCCGGAGCCCGGCAGCCCGGGAAGGGCCAGGTAGCCGAACATGCCCAGCCGGTAGTTCGCCGTCACCACCACGACGTCTCCCTGATCGGCCAGCCGTCGTGCGTCGTACTGCGATCCGGAACCGCTGGTGAACCCGCCGCCGTGCCACCAGACCATGACCGGGCGCGGGCTCGTGCTCGGTCGGGTCGGCACGGTGACGTTCAGGAAGAGACAGTCTTCGTCCGATTCACCTGCTGCCAGGGCGATGTCGTCGCTCTGAGGGCACGCGGGCCCTGGTGCATCCGCGGCGAGCACCTCGTCGGTGTCAGGTGCCGGCTCGGGCAGCGTCCACCGACGCGCGCCGGTGGGCGGGCTCGCGAACCTGATGCCGAGATACTCGTGGGTGGCGCCGGCCTCCTTGCCGCGCAAGGTGCCGGTCGTGGTGTCGACAGGCGCGTCCGCCGGGTCGGGTGAGCTGGTGTCCGTGACCTGCCCCGGGGTCGGCACCGTGGTCGCCGGGGTCGACAGGTCAGGCGCGCCGGCGGACGTCGAGGTCGGGGAGGCCTGCAGGGCCCCGGTCGCGCCGTTCCCGTCAGGCGCGCCCGAGCAGCCGACCAGCAGGGTCATCACTGCCACCAGTCCGGTGATCACCGTTCGGGAAGGTTGTCCCGAACGTCGGATTGCTGCTGACATGTCCTGTCCCCACTCCACTCTCGAGCCTTCCGCACCGACAGCGGCGATCACGGCCGCCCTACCTCCGCCCGTGCCCATCCGGACGCAGATCCATGCGTGGGCCGGTGCCCACTGGCCTGGGGCGCTGCTTCGTCGCTGCCGATCGCCGCAGATCAGCAAGGACGTGCACCAGGTTCAGCGGCTTCGTCGGTCCCGGTGACTACCGTTGGTGCCGGAGGTGGTGAGGCGATGTTCCCGTTGGTGCTGTTGCTCGTTCTGCCGTGGCCGGCGGAGATCCGGTGACCGTCGTCGTCCGGGCGGGAGTCCTGGAAGTCGCCGTCGAGCGGTCCGGAGTGATCGGCGGACCTCCGGTCGTGCTGCTGCACGGCTTCCCCTACGACCCGCGTTGCTACGACGAGGTCGCCCGGCTGCTCGGTGATGCGGGCATGGACGTCGTGGTGCCGTACCTGCGCGGCTACGGTCCGACCCGGTTCGTGGACCCGGCGACGCCGCGATCGGGTCAGCAGGCCGCACTCGCCCACGATCTGTTGGCGCTGATCGATGCGCTCGATCTGGCGTCGCCGATCGTCGCCGGGTACGACTGGGGCGGTCGGGCCGCCTGTCTGGTCGCCGCCCTGTGGCCGGAGCGGGTGTCCGGGCTGGTGACCGTGTCCGGCTACAACGTCCAGGACATCGCGGCGGAGGCGGCGCCGAAGGACCCAACCGTGGAGCAGATCCTCTGGTACCAGTACTACCTGCACGGCGAACGGGGCCGACGGGGGCTCGAGGCGCACCGGGGGGCCTACGCGCGACTGCTCTGGCAGGACTGGTCGCCGACCTGGACGTTCACCGATGACGATTTCGCCGCCACCGTAGCATCTTTCGACAATCCCGATTTCGTCGATGTGGTGGTGCACTCCTACCGGCACCGGTTCGGGTTGGTGCCCGGCGACCCGGTCTACCAGCCGACGGAGGACCTGATCGCCCGGCAGCCGGCCATCACCGTGCCGACCGTGGTCCTCGACGGCCGGCACGACACGGTCCGGCCGCCGCAGGACCGCGGCAGTCACGAGCAGCACTTCACCCACCTCGTCGACCACCGGGTCGTCGACGCCGGCCACAACCCACCGCAGGAGAACCCGGCCGTGTTCGCCCGGGCAGTCCTCGACCTGCTGCACTGACGACATGCCCGAGGGAGACACCATCTTCGCGTTGGCCAAGCGCCTGCGCGCGGCGCTGGACGGGCGGCAGATCGTCCGCGGCGAGCTCCGGGTCCCGGAGCACGGCGGCGACCGGATCGCCGGGCTCACCATCCGCGAGCACGACACCCACGGCAAACATCTGCTCACCAGGTTCACCGAGGGCCTCACCCTGCACACCCATCTGCGGATGACCGGCTCGTGGACGATCACCTCGCCCGGCAAACGTCTCCCCGGCCGGTTGATGCCGGACGTACGGGTGCTGATGGGGCTGGACAACGGCACCACGGCCTACGGGATCCTGCTCCCGGTGGTGCAACTGCTCGACACCCGGCGCGAGTCCGATGCGATCGGACACCTGGGCCCCGATCCGCTCCGGGCCGACTGGGATCCGGAGGAGGCCGTCCGCAGACTGGCCGCGGCTCCGGAGCGACCGCTGGTCGTGGCCCTGCTGGACCAGCGCAACGTGGCCGGGTTCGGCAACCTGTGGGCGAACGAACTGTGTTTCCTCCGGGGACGCAGCCCGTGGACACCGGTGGGCGAGGTCGATCTGCCCGCCCTGGTCTCCCTCGGGGCCCGTGCGCTGCGCCGGTCCGCCACCGAACCCGGCGCGATGCAGGTGACCACCGGCGACCGGCGCCGCGGCGAGCAGCACTGGGTCAGCGGCCGGGCAGGTCGGCCGTGCAAGCGTTGCGGGACGATTGTCCGGAAGGTCGACGAGGTCCGGGGCGACCCCGAGCAGCGGTACACCTGGTGGTGCCCGCACTGCCAGCCCGGCCCGGCCCCGGCATGAGGCCCGATGCGTGCCCGGGCCAAGCTCTCACCCGCGCCGGACCTTCCGGATCCGGATCGGTCCTTTCGCCGTACTCGGGTCGACAACCGCTCCGCCCTGGGTGATCTCGACCTCACCGGCGGCCACCAGCCTGCGGGCGGCCTGCCGCGCCGGCTCCATCGACGCCCGCCAGTCCTTGCCGCCCAGGTTCCGGGCGACCTCGCTGGGGCAGATCGTCGCCCCTGCCGCGCGCTCGTCCAGCAGCCGCAGGATCTCCGACTCGAGCGCCGTGTCCGCCGGAGACACCTTGTGCCGCCGGCACCTCTCCGAGCAGTACCGGATCTCGTCCCAGTTCCGCTCCCACTTCTTCCGCCAGGTGATCGTGCGCCCGCACACCACGCACGATTTCGTCGGCACCGCCATCGGCCCAGTGTGCCGCAGCCCCAGCTTCACCAGGTGCGTTCGACGCCGCGGATGCGGGTGGCGATCTTCGCGCTGATCTCCTTGACGTCGCGGATCTCGTTGGCGGTGAGGGGATCGACCACGTAGTGCTTGACCGCGCGGGCGTGACCGGGAGCCGCCTGGACGACCTTCTCCCAGCCGGCGTCGGTGAGGGCGGCGACGGTGAAGCGCCCGTCCTCCGGGTCTGCCGATCGTGCGACGAAACCCCTTGCCTCCAAACGCTTCACGACGTTGGACAGGCGGGACAGCGACCCTTCGGTCACCTGGGCCAACTCCCCCATGCGGGCCCGACGTCCGGACATCATCGACAGCCAGGACATCACCAGGTATTCGTAGAGCCCGACGTCGGAATCCCGTTGCAGCTGGGCCTCCAGCAGGGCGGGCAGCCGCAGGGCGATCGCCGAGACCTCCAGCCAGACACCGAGTTCGTCCTCGGTGAGCCACGGGGAATCCTGGCCCCTGCCCCCGGGATCGGCCCCGCCACCGGTCGACACCATCGCCGCAGCCTACCGGCGACCGCCCGACGGCGGGCGAACTTGACTTCAAGGTTGAAGTGTCATCTACTTGCTTCAAGGTTGAAGTCATCGGACCCGACCTCGTGATCGCCGAAGGAGAATTCCATGACCCTGTTCCGCCTGGACGCCAGCATCCGCGTCGAGGGGTCCGCGAGCCGGGAGATCGCCGACATCGTCGTCGACGAATGGCTGGCCGCCCACCCGGGCGACACCGTCGAGACCCGGCACATCGGTGTCGACCGGCTGCCGGCCGATGCCTGGGCCCATGCGGTCGAGGCCGCGTACCTGCCGGAGTCCGACCGCACCCCGGAGCAGCGGGCAGCGGTCGCCCTGGCGGCGGAGCTGGTCGACGAGCTGATGGCCGCGGACGCCGTGGTGCTGGCCGTGCCGCTCTACAACTTCGGCGTCTCCCAGCACATCAAGAACTGGATCGACCTGGTCATCACCGATCCCCGGGCGGCCGCCGGCGGACCGCCGCCGCTGGCCGGCAAGAAGGTCGTGCTCTGCACCGTGCGCGGCGGCGCCTACGGCGCGGGGACCCCGCGGGAGGGCTGGGACCACTCGACCGGCTACCTCCGGCGGATCCTCGCCGACGTGTGGGGCGCCGACCTGACCGTGGTCGAGCGCGAGTTCACCCTGGTCGGGGTCAACCCGGCGCTCGACGACTTCGCCGATCTCGCCGCGTCCATGCACGCAGAGGCCCGGTCCGCTGCGCAGGAGGCCGGAAAGGCGTTGGCCGTCAGCGCCTGAGCGGTCCTGCGGCACCGCGATCGCACACGGTCCGGCACACGGGCCGGGTGCTCCGCCGTCAGCAGCACCTCCGGGACCACCCGGCCGGCCGATCCGCCACGGCCAGTAGGTTGGGCCGTGCGCCCGTCCGGCTCCCGGCCGTCGGAGGAACTGCCATCGGAGGAACTGCTGTGCCCCCCGCACCGACCGACCCCACGCCGTCCGCACCCGCCCCGCTCGCCGGCGTCCGGATCCTCGACCTCAGCCAGGTGATGGCCGGCCCCTGGGCCACCCAGCTGCTGGGCGACCTCGGCGCCGACGTGATCAAGATCGAGCCGCCCGGCGGTGGGGACCAGGCCCGGCGCAGCTTCACCACGACGGCCGGCGATTCCGCCGGCGACAACGCCGCCTTCCGCGCCGTCAACCGGAACAAGCGCAGCGTGGTCATCGACCTGCGCACACCCGAGGGGCAGGCCGTCCTGCACCGGCTGGCCCGCTCCGCCGATGTCGTCGTGGAGAACTTCCGGCCCGGGGTGGCGGAGCGGCTCGGCGCCGACGCGGCCACCCTGCACACGATCGACCCGCGTCTGGTGGTGCTGTCGCTGTCCGGCTTCGGCACCCCGGACGAGCCCGACCCGGACACCGACATCCTCTCCCGACGGCCGGGTTTCGACCTCGTGGCGCAGGCGATGACCGGCCTGATGTCGATCACCGGGACCGCCGGCGGCGAACCGGTCAAGGTGGGGGTGCCGATCACCGACCTGACCTCGGGCATGTTCGGGGTGATCGGCCTGCTGGCGGCGCTGCGGAACCGGGAGCTCACCGGTCGTGGCGACCATGTCCGGACCAGCCTCTACCAGGCCGGGCTCGCCCTTCTCCTCTGGGAGTCGGCCTCGTTCTGGACCACCGGAGATGAACCTGGCCCGACCGGCGCCGGACACCGACTTCTCGCCCCCTACGAGGCACTCCGCACCAAGGACAGCCACGTCGTGGTCGCCGCGAACAACGACAAGCTGTGGCGGCAGTTCCTCGACGTACTGGGGCTGCCGGCACTGGCCGGCGACCCCCGATTCGCCACCAACGCGGACCGCCTCGCGCACCGCAGCGAACTGGCCCACGCGCTCGAGGCACGCCTGATCACCCGGACCACCGACGACTGGGTCGACGCGCTGACCTCCGCGGGCCTGCCGGCCGCGCCGGTCCGCACCGTCGGGCAGGCACTCTCCGACCCGCACACCCGGGCGCTGAAGATGGTCGGCACCGTCGAACACCCCGTCGTCGGCACCCAGCGGGTGCTGGGGGTGCCGTTCCGCTCGTCGGCCGGCACCTCCTGGCCGGGCACCGCGGCCCCCGCCGTCGGCCAGGACACCCGGGACGTGCTGTCCGCCGCCGGTTTCAGCGATGCGGAGATCGAGACCCTTGCCACCGCCGGGACCGTCGTCGAGGGCGATCCGTACCCCGTGACGGAGGGACGGTCGTGAGCAACGACGTCACCAGCCACGCCGACGGAACGGTGCTGGTCAGCCGATCGGACCGCGTCTGCATGGTCACGCTCAACCGGCCGGACAAGCTCAACGCCTTCACCCCGGCCATGTTCCGCGCGCTGGAGGAGCTGGCCGGAGCGCTGGCCACGGACTCCACCACCCGGGTGCTGGTGTTCCGTGGGGCGGGTGGACGGGCCTTCGCGGCCGGCGCCGACATCGGCGCGTTCACCACCTTCGACTCCACCGACGACGCCGTGGCCTACGAGGCCGGGATCGTCCGGACCGTGCGTGCGGTGCAACACCTGCCGCAGGTCACCCTGGCGGTGATCGAGGGTCTCGCCGTCGGCGGAGGTCTCGCCCTGGCGACCGCCTGCGACCTGCGGATCGCCACCACCGGCTCCCGGGTCGGCTACCCCATCGCCGCAACCCTGGGCAACTGCCTGTCCGATGCCGTGCTCGAGCGCTGCGTAGCTGCGTTCGGTGAATCTCTCGTCCGCGAGATGATCCTCACCGCCAGGCTTCTCGACATCGGCCGCGCGTACGCCGCCGGCGCCGTGCTGCAGGTGGTCGATCCGGCGGAGTTGGACGGCGCGGTCACCGAACTCACCGAGCGGATGGCGCACCTGTCCCCCGGCACCCAGCTCTCCACCAAGCGGATCCTGGACGCGCTGGCCGCCGGGACCGACACCGACAACGAACGCCACATCCGGAAGGTCTACGGCAGCCCGGACTTCTCCGGTGCGGTGCGGGCGTTCCTGGCGAAGGAGAAGCCGGTCTTCCGGGCCGATCTCGACCTGGACAGCTGAGAGCCTCCCGCTCAGTCGAGATCGGCGAGATCGAGCACGAACCGGTACCGCACGTCACCCTTCTCGAGCCGGGCCAGGCCGTTTCCCACCTGCGCGGACGGCAGCACCTCGACGTCGGCGGTGATGCCGTGCTCCGCGCAGAAGGCCAGCATCTCCGCGGTCGACGGCCGACCGCCGGTGGCCGAGGAGGACAGCGACTTCCGGCCGAGCATCAGCCCCATCAGGTCCACCGGCATCTCGGCGAACCAGCCGACCACGCAACAGTTCCCGCCGGTCCGCAACAGGCCGAGCAGCGGGCCCAGGTCGTGCGGCGCCGGGATGGTGTCCAGCACCAGGTCGAACCTCCCGGCGGAGGCCGCCAGGTGTGTCGGGTCGCCCGACACCACCAGATCCGTCGCGCCGAGAGCCAGCGCGTCCGCATGCTTGTCGGCGGTGCGACTGATCACCGACACCTCGGCCCCCAGAGCGGCGGCGAACTTCACCGCGAGATGCCCGAGACCCCCGAGCCCGGCCACCGCCACCCGGCTGCCCGGCCCGATTCCGCTCCGCCGCAACGGATTCCAGACGGTCACACCGGCGCAGAGCAACGGCGCGGCTCCGGCCGGGTCCAGGTCCGCCGGGAGCGGGAACACGAAGCCCTCGGTCAGCACGTACTCCCGGCTCCAGCCGCCGTTCGTCGGTAGGCCGTCGACGCGGTCGGTGTGCGCGTAGGTGCGGGTCGCGGTCGCGCAGTACACCTCCTCGCCGGCGCGACACATGTCGCACTCCCCGCAGGAGTCGACGATCGTGCCCACAGCGACCGGGTCACCGGGCGCGAACCGGGTCACCGCGGCGCCGACCTCGGTGACGGCGCCGACGAACTCGTGCCCCGGGATCACGCTCCCGCCGGCGGCGTGCCCATGGATCTGGTGCAGGTCGCTGTGGCAGATGCCGCAGAAGTCGATCCGGACGGCGACGTCGTCGGGGCGCAGGTCGCGTCGCTCGATCGTCACCCGATCCGGGTCCAGGGATCCGTTGCTGCTCTGCCATGCGGTCGTCGTGCGCATACGTCCAACCTTTCAAACAGACGAGTCGGTCTGTTCAACGGTAGACCCGCGGTCGGCGAAAAACAAACCAACTGGTCTGTCGATAAGCTGCCGGACATGCCGGAGGGACCGTCGACCGCCAAGGGTGAGGCGACCCGTCGCCGGATCCTGGACGCCGCGACCGACGAGTTCGCCGCCAACGGCATCGCCGGCGCCCGGATCGACCGGATCACGGCGACCGCACGGACCAACAAGGCCCAGGTCTACGGCTACTTCGGCAGCAAGGACGGGCTGTTCGACGCGGTGATCACCGATGCGGCGGACCGCGTCATCACCCAGGCACCCTTCGACGGGGACGATCTGGCGGACTGGGCCGTTCGGCTCTACGACGAGAACCTGGTGCGACCGGACATGGTGCGGCTGATGGCGTGGCTGCGACTGGAGCGGCGGCCGGCCGGTCAGTTGCAGGACAGCCCTGACAACGCCTACAAGCTCGCCGCCATCCGGGACGCCCAGCGGGAGGGGCGGATCCGGCCCGGCGAGCCCTTCGACCTGCTGGTGCTGGTGATTGCCCTGGCCTGCGCGTGGTCCCCGGTCAGCGGGGCGTGGGCCGCCACCCCGGACGAGGCCGACTCCGAGCACCGGCGACGCCGGGAGCTGTTGCGGGACAGCGTGTCCCGCGTGCTCGCCCCCTGATACCGGCTGTCCGGTCAGTTCGCCGGGAAGGTGACGTCGGTGAGGTCTTCGGACAGCGCCCAGATCCGGGCGGCGTCCGTGGTGCTGCGCAGCGGGCGGTAGAGGTCCTGTTCGGCCGGTGGTCCGCCGAGATGCCCGGGACCGCCCGGCCCGTAGAGCCGGCCGGGCCGCGACCCCGCACCCGCAGCCGCGAGCAGGGCCGGCAGGCGCGCGGAATCGACGGTGCCCAGCAGGATGCCGTGGGCGGACAGGAACCGGATCACCCTGCGCCCCAGGGTGTCCCGCTCCCGGCCGAGCTCGGGACGGGCGGCCAGCAGGTTGGTCGGCGCCACCCCGGGGTGCGACAGGTTGCTGGTGATCCCCCACCCGTGGGCCTCCGATCGACGCTGCAGTTCGAGACCGAACAGCCCGAGCGCGATCTTGGACTGCCCGTAGGCCTTCATCCCGTCGTAGCTGCGTTCCCAGTTCGGGTCGTCCCAGTGAACGGTGCCCCGCCGCGCGGCCACGCTGACCTGGGACGTCACCCGGGCACGCCCGGCCCGCAGCAACGGCAACAGGTGCGCCACCAGCGCCACGTGGCCGAGATGGTTGGCGCCGAGCTGCAACTCGAACCCGTCCTTCGTCATCTGCCGGGACGGTGGGGTCATCGTGCCGGCATTGTTCACCAGCAGGTGGATCGGCAGACCCTCACCGGCCAGCGCCTCCCCCAGTGCGGCGACCGAGGCCAGCGACGACAGGTCCAGATCGCGCAACGACACCCGGGCATCGGGCTGCGCGGAGAGGATGCCGGCGATCGCCCGCTCGCCCTTCTCCCGGTTCCGCACCGGTAGCACCACCTCGGCCCCGGACGCTGCGAGCCGGGCGGCGATGCCGAGCCCGATCCCGTCGCTGCCCCCGGTCACCACCGCCCGCCGACCCGTCAGGTCCGGCAGATCGATGTCGACGGTCCTTCGCGCCATGACGTGCGCTCCTCTCCTCTAGTTCCACTGCCCACGCAGCCTGCCCGGCCGGTGAGGGGCCAACCAGGACCTGCCGATCCGCCCTTCCCCGCACCGCGCGGGAGAGGGGGATCGACAGGTCGTGGCAGACGGGTGCCGCCGGCACCACACTGGGCCGAGGAGGTGACGGATGATCGACAGGGCCGGATTGGCGGCGTTCCTGCGCAACCGGCGGGAGTCGCTGCAGCCCGACGACGTCGGGCTGCCGGCCGGGCTGCGGCGCCGGACCAGCGGCCTGCGCCGCGAGGAGGTCGCACTGCTCTGCCACATGTCGACCGACTACTACGCCCGGCTCGAGCGGGAGCGCGGCCCGGAGCCGTCACCGCAGATGATCGCCGCGATCGCCCAGGGACTGCACCTCTCGCTGGACGAGCGGGATCACCTGTCCCGGCTCGCCGGGCACCGGCCCCCGGACCGCGGCCCCGCCGGCGACCACATCGGACCGGGCCTGCTGCGCATCCTGGACCGGCTGCAGGACACGCCGGCCGAGATCGTCAGCGAACTCGGCGAGACGCTGCGGCAAACCGCTCCCGGCGTGGCGCTGACCGGCGACACGACGGCGTTCACCGGGCCGATGCGCAGCATCGGCTACCGGTGGTTCGCCGATCCGTCCGGTCGCAACCTGTACCCGGAGCAGGACCACGACTTCCTGACCCGGATGTACGCCTCCGGCCTCCGCGAGATCGCCACGCTGCGCGGGCCGGGGTCACGGGCCGCGGGGTACGCCGAGCTGCTGCTGGCGAGCAGTCCGGAGTTCCGGGCGGTCTGGGAACGCCAGGAGGTCGGCATCCGACCCAGGGAGGGCAAGCGTTTCCTGCACCCCGAGGTAGGGCTGCTGGAGCTGCACTGCCAGCGGCTCGGCGACCCGGAGAGCTCGCACTGGCTGCTGGTCTACACGGCCGTCCCGGGCAGCGAGAGCCACGAGAAGCTACGGCTGCTCTCGGTGCTCGGCCGAACCTTCTGAGGTCCGGCTCAACCGAGCAGGCCCTTGCGCACCATGGACTCCGCAGCCGCGGCGATGGCGGCGTACGGGTCTCCTGGTGTCCAGCCGAGCAGCTCGCGGGCCTTGGCGTTCGAGGTCCTCTTCGCGTAGCCGAGGTCGGGAACGATGTCGCGGGCCTGCTTGTCGAACAGCGCGCCGATCCGGACCACCAGGTTCGGCACCACCCGCGTGGGCACCTTCGCACCGGCGGGCCCGACCGCTGACCTGATGGTGGCGGCGATGTCCTTCATCTCGATCGCCGGACCGTTCGACAGCAGGAACCGCTCCCCCGCCGCGTCCGGCACCGTCATGGCGAGCACGTGCGCGGCGGCGACGTCGCGGACGTCGACCACCGGGACGAACAGGTGCGGCAGCCCGGGCATCGACCCGGTCAGCAGCGCTTGCACCAGGTGATTCGAGCCCGAGATGTCCCTGCCCATCACCGGTCCCATCACCGCGACGGGGAGCAGGGTGACCAGCTCCGGCGCACCGTCGGTCTGCCGCACGAACTCCCAGGCGGCCCGCTCGGCGAAGGTCTTGCTGCGGCCGTAGGCGTCGGTGCCCGGCCCGTCCGGCACCGTCCAGTCCGCCTCGGTGAAGACCCGGTCGTCGTGCGGGTGTCCCCACCCGACGGCGTGGAACGCCGAGGTGAGCACCACCCGGCGGATCCCGGCGCGGGTGGCCGCCCGCAGGACGCGCAGCGCCCCCTCGCGGGCCGGGAGGATCAGGTCGTCCTCGTTCTCCACCCGGCCCGGCTGCACCGGCGACGCCACATGCAGCACCACGTCGACCCCGACCATCGCCTCGTCCCAGCCGTTGTCATCGTTCAGGTCCGCCGCGACGAACTCGAGGGCGCTGTCGTCGGTGAGTCCGGCGTCGGCCAGCACCGCGCGCACCGAAGGCTCCTTGGCCAGGTCCCGGACGGTGGCCCGGACCTGGCGGCCCGCCGCCAGCAGCTGCAGGATGCAGTGACCCGCGATGAACCCTGATCCCCCGGTGACCAGCACCTTGCCTGTCATGTCCACTCCTTTTCGCCGTGTCTGCTCCGACTGTGACCCGGGACCGGCCGGCCTGCCAGCGGTCGGCCGGTCCTGGGACTGTCGGTCCTACGACGGCGCTATGGCATCAGGGCCGAGGATCAGGCGGCCTCCAGCACGGCCTCGGCCCGCTCCGGGCTGCCCTCCGCCAACCCGCGGTCGATGCCCCGGCGGCAGGCCAGCCACAGGCCGAGACCGATGACCAGCACCAGGATCTCGCTGGCCGTCAGGGACCAGATGATGCCCGCCAGGCCGAACCAGGCACTGCCCAGGATCACGATGGGGACGAACAGCACCCCCTGGGCCATGGACATCACGATGGCCGGGACTGCGCGGCCGGTGGCCTGGAACAGCGAGGTGAGCAGGCCGGTGAAGCCGTTGACGATCATCGCCACGAGCTGGGCGGCCAGCACCGTCATCCCGATCGCGAGCACCGAGGAGTCGGCGGAGAAGGTGGAGAACAGCGGCTCGCGGAAGACGAACACCAGCACCGAGGACAGCAGCACGATCGCGCCGACGGTCAGCGCCGAGGCCCGCACCGCGGCCATCAGCCGGGACCTGTCGCCCTTGCCGTAGGAGTAGGCGAGCAGCGGCAGCACACCGAGAGTGACGCCCATGACCAGGAACTCGGGAACCTGGGCGATCCGGACGGCGACACCCATGGCGGCCAGTGCACTGTCGCCGTAGGCCGCGGCAAGGTTGTTGAGCACCAGCGAGGTGACGATCAGGAACGACGACTGGAGCAGCTCGCCCACGCCCACCCCGAAGACCGGCTGGAGGACCGACGCCCGCACGGTGAACCAGCGTGGCGCCAGATCGACGTGCTCGCTCCTTCGCTGCAGCCACACCACGAAGTAGACGACCACCACCAGGTTCGACAGGCCGACCGCAGCGGCGGCGCCGGCCACACCCCAGCCGAGGACCAGGATGAACAGCACGTCGAACAGCAGATTGGCGATCACCGAGGCGATCAGGCCGATCATCGCCTGGCGCGCTGCCCCTTCGGCGCGGACCAGCTGCTCCAGGCAGAAGGCCGCGGCCAGCACCGGGACGAAGGCCAGCATCACCGCGACGTACTGCCCGGTGGCAGCCCTCGAGGCGTCGTCGGCGCCCAGCAGCGAGACCAGCGGGTCGAGCAGGAGCAGCCCGATCCCGCCGAGCACCGCACCGGTGATCACCGAGCCCCACACCGCGAACGAGGCGACATGCTTGATGTCACCGGCCTTGTCGGGCTCCTGCTCGGCGGCGCCGAGCAACCGGGAGATGAGCGCACCGCCACCCACCCCGAACACACCGCCGACGGCCATGACCAGGCCGAGCAGCGGGGTGCCGAAGGTGATCGCGGCCAGCAGCGCGGTGTCGTGCTGGGCGCCGACGAAACCGGCGTTGATGACGTTGTAGACCGCGCCGACGATCATCGCCGCGGCCATCGGAACGCACAGGTGCACCAGGGCCCGCAGGATCGGTGCGGCGGACAGGTACCAGCGGTTGGTCCTGACTGTTGTTGCCGCCTGGTCGTTCCCAGTCGTGCTCTTCTTCGTGTTCATGACGCGCCTTCTTCCGGGCAGGGTCCAGCGCGCCCCGACCGGTGGTCGGCACGTGTGGGCATGGGGTCTGGGGCCGGCGCCGGATCCGGCGCCGGGTGGTGCGGGCGACTACCGCGTGGGGCGGGGCAGCTCCGCGGTGATCCTGGTGAGCAGTGCGTGCAGGGTGGCCCGCTCGCCGTCGTCGAGCGGGGCGAGGATCGTCTCGTCCGCCGCGGCCATGGCCGCGTCGAACCCGGCGATCAGCTCGGCACCCTCCGGCGTCGCGTAGACCTTCTTGCTGCGCCCGTCACCCTCCTCGGTGCGCCGCTCGGCCAGGCCACGCTTCTCCAGTCCCTGCAGCAGGCTCGAGACGCTGGCCGCGGTCGTCCGGCTCACCTCGGCGATGTCGCGCTGGATCGCACCGGGGTGCTGTACCAGGTAGCCGAGCACGAATCCCTGCTCGAAGCTGATGTCGCGCTCCCTGATCCAGTCCTCGCCGGCCTTGCGCTGGGCCCATCCGATCCAACGGAGGAGTCCGAGCGGGGTGGTGAGTTCCGGTGCGTCCATGTTCAGAACTCTAAGAGTTAGAGTTCTAACTGTCAATACTCGAACTGTTCTTCGGGTCACAACGCTGTCAGGATGAGGTGATGACCGAGCCGCCGTTCCGCATCACCGACCGCACGGTGACCGCACCGCTGATCCAGGACGTATCGGTGATCCGGCCGATGCTGTGGAAGGTGCGGATGCGCGGCGCCTTCATCGGCGAGGTCGACATCGAGGGCGCGGTCGAGGGTCTGCGGATCAACGGCGTCGACGTCGGGCCGCTGATCGAAGCCGAACTCGACCGGCGCGAGCCGCTGCGGGTGAAGATGCGGCCGGCCGACCCGGCCGGGTACCGGGAGGCGTGGGACCTGCTCGGGTCGCTCTGGGCCGACACGGTCGCCAAGGCGCGCACACTGCCGGAGGAGAAGCTGCACGAACAGGTCGACGGCGAGTGGTCGTTCGTGCAGACCCTGCGACACCTGCTCTTCGCCACCGACATCTGGATCAGCCGGGTGATCCTCGGCGATCCCCGGCCGTGGCACCCGCTGGACCTGCCGTTCGACGAGATGCCCCCGGACCCGGAGGTGCCGTGGGACCGGGACGTCCGCCCGTCACTGGACGAGGTGCTGGCGCTGCGCGCCGACCGGGTGCGCACCATGGGCGAGGTGATCGACGGGCTGACCCCGGAGTACCTCGCCTCCCGCACCGTCCCGGTCGACGGCCCGGGATTCCCGGAGCCGCGGGACTATCCGGTCGGCGAGGTGCTCACCACCATCCTCATCGAGGAGTGGTACCACCGGAAGTACGCGGAGCGGGACCTGGACATCCTGCTGGGCCAGGACCGGTAGATCGGCGTATCAGCGGCCGCACCGGGCGACTCCTCGCCGTCGACGTGTCGGCGCCCGGCCGACCAGCGAGAGGACATCCCGATGAGCCGGTTCGTCACCGTCCGCCCGTCACAGCAGTACGCGGAGCAGTACCTGCGTGGACGGATCGAGGACGCCCTGATCAATCTCGACCAGGTGATCGCGGTGACCACCCATCCCGAGTTCCCGGCGTCCACCAGCATCGTGACCCTGGTGGACGGGAAGTCCTTCCACTCCGACCTGACCGTGCAGGGTTGGAAGGAACCGCTCGGCGTGGCCGATTGAAGTGGTGGCCCCGTTGACACGGTCACGTGGTCGCGGTGATCCACCGTTGCGCCAGGTCGGCGACGACCTGGGTGTGTCGATCGGCCTCGGAGGCCGTGGAGAGCGCGATGATTCCGCGGTCCCCGCGCCATTCGATCAGCCCGGTCGGGTCGTCGAAGACGAAGGTGGCCGCGTCGGCCCGCACCGCGGCTCCCCGGTGCAGGATCACCTGGATCCGCCGACCCGGGTGCAGCCGGAAGGTCACCCGGTGCTCCCCTGCACGACCGAAGCTCGGCGCATTCCACTTCACGTCCTTGGTGATCCGTGGATCGACGGCGAGGATGGCGGCGCGGAGGGCCACCACCTGTGCGCGGAGCGGATGTTCGAGCTCCGCCAGGTAGCGGTCGACGTTCTCGGCCATGCGGCACTTCCCTTCTCCCGGAGCAGCTTTCGTGGTTCACCGCCGCCGGTCGGCGCAGTCGACGCAGCGGGTGGCGGTGGGTTGGACCTCGAGCCGACCGGGCGGGATGACCCGGCCGCAGCGCTCGCAGACGCCGTAGGTGCCGGCGCCGTCCCGGCGGATGGCGTCGTCCAGCCCGGCCAGCCGCGCCGCAGCTGCCTGCCGCAGGCTCTCCAGCCGGGACCACTCGGCCGACAACGGTGAGCCGTCCGGGTCGTGCTCGTCGTCGTCGTGATCGGACCGCAGCGCGCGGAAGGCGGCGAGATCGGCATCCACGGCCGCGATGTCGGCCAGCGCCTGCTGCCGCAGCCGCTCCAGGTCGGTCACCCGAGCAGGCCGCGGGCCTGCGCGAGCACCGGCTCGTCGATCATCTGCCCGCGGAACCGGAACACCCCGGGCGCACCCTCGGCCGCGGCGAGCACCGCACGCGCCCACTCCACCCGCTCCGCCGACGGCCGGTAGGCGGCGCGGATCGCCGCGACCTGCGTCGGGTGGATGCATGCCGTGGCCGAGAAGCCGGAAGCCGCAGCATCTTCCGCCTCGGCGGCGAGACCGTCGAGATCGGCGATGTCCAGGTGCACGGCGTCGACGGCGATCTTCCCGTACGCCCCGGCGGCCAGCAGCACCTGTGAGCGGGCGGCGCGGGCCACGTCCCGGTACCCGCCGTCCGGGCGGCGACTGGACGTGCCGCCGAGCGAGGCGACCAGATCCTCCGCGCCCCACATCAGGCCGGCGACGGCCGGGTGCGCAGCGAGCTCCGGTGCGGCCAGCACGCCGCGGGCGGTCTCGCACAACGCCAGCACCCGGGCATCCGGCACCGCATCGAGCACGGCCGAGAGGTCCTGCGCCGACGATGCTTTCGCCACCACGACGAGACGGATCGCGGTCCGGGCGACGGCGTCGAGGTCGGCCCGCCAGTGCTCCCCGCCGACCTGGTTGATCCGGACCAGGGTGCGGGCCGGATCGGGCGCGGCGGCCACCAGGGCCTGCCTGGCCGCCGGCTTGTCGAGCGGCGCGACCGCGTCCTCCAGGTCGAGGATCACCGCGTCGGCAGCTGCCGCCGCTTTGCCGTACCGGTCAGGACGGTCGCCGGGGCAGAACAGCAGGGCCGGTCCGGGGAGGGGGTGCACAGCCGTCATCATGCCTCCGCCGGCCGACAGCGCATCATCACGGACCGCTCGGCCACGGCCACCACCTCGTCGTGCTGGTTCCGCCCGGTGTGCTCGAGCACCACCACGCCCTGACCCGGACGGCTCCGGGACAGGCGCTTCGAGACCAGCCGGGATTCCGCGACCAGGGTGTCGCCGTGCCGCACGGGGGTCGGGAAGGACACCGCACCGAACCCCAGGTTGGCCACGATGGTGCCCTGGGTGAGCTGCCCGACGGACAGCCCCACCAGCGTCGACAGGGTGAACATGCTGTTCACCAGCCGACCGCCGAAGTCCTGCGCGGCGGACCAGGGTTCGTCCAGGTGCAGCGCCTGCGGGTTCATCGTCAACGTCGTGAACAGGACGTTGTCCGCCTCGGTGACCGTGCGGCCCGGGCTGTGCCGGTACACCACATCCGGCTCGAACTCCTCGAACCACAGCCCGCGCTGCACGATCTCCCGCATCCGGGCAGTCCAGCGGGTCAGGCCAGCTCGCGCAACTTCGGCACGACGTCCTCGGTGAACTGCGTCAGGAAGCGCTCCTGGTCGTGCCCCGGCCCGTGGAACACCAGGTGGTTGAGTCCGGCGTCGGTGTACTGCTTGATCTGGGCCACCGCCTCGTCCGGGTCGGAGGCGACGATCCAGCGCTTGGCGACCTGCTCGATCGGCAGCTCGTCGGCCAGCCGTTCCATCTCCACCGCCGAGTCGACGGTGTGCTTCTGCTCGGCGGTCAGCGACAGCGGCGCCCAGAACCGGGTGTTCTCCAGCGCCTTCTCCGGATCGCGGTCGTAGGAGACCTTGATCTCGATGGTGTTGTCGATCGTGCTCGCATCGCGGCCGGCCTTCTCCGCACCCTCGGCCACCGCGGGCATCAGCTTCTCGGTGTAGAGGTCCATGCCCTTGCCGGAGGTGCAGATGAAGCCCTCGCCGGAGCGGCCGGCGTACTTGGCGACCAGCGGGCCGCCGGCGGCGATGTAGACCGGGACGGGGGTGTCCGGCCGGTCGTAGATGCTGGCGTTGACGAGCTTGTAGTACTCGCCGTCGAAGTCGACGGAGTCCTCGGTCCACAGCTTGCGCATCAGCGTGATCGACTCGCGCAGCCGGGCGAAACGCTCCTTGAACTCCGGCCACTCGCGGCCCGAGACGGCGATCTCGTTGAGCGCCTCGCCGGTGCCCGCGCCGAGGATGACGCGGTTGTCGAAGAGCAGCGCCATGGTGGCGAAGGTCTGCGCCATGACGGCCGGGTTGTACCGGAAGGTCGGGGTGGTGACGCTGGTGCCGATCTGCACCCGCTTCGTCCGCTCGCCGACCGCCGCCATCCAGGTGAAGGCGGCCGGGGCGTGGCCGCCCTCGTGCCGCCAGGGCAGGAAGTGGTCGGAGACCCACACGCTGTCCAGGCCGAGCTGCTCCGCGCGGACCGCGTACTCCACCAGATCACGCGGACCGAACTGCTCCGCCGACGCCTTGTACCCGAGCTTGAGTTCCACCTGAGGATCCTTCCGGCACTTCCGGCCTCACCGGCCGCCACGGCCGGGACCGGCCGAAACCCCACTATTGCACGCCCGGTCGAGGGTCCGTCAGGCGGCCACGGGCACGTTCGCGGTGCGCGACCGGCCGAGCGCCAGCACCATGAGAGCCGCGACCACGCCGGTGATCCCGGCCACCAGGAAGGCCGCCGACAGCCCCGTCGCGGCGCCGCCCTGCGCGGTCCAGACGGTGCCCAGCACGGCGATGCCGATGGCGAACCCCAACTGCCGCATGGTGTTCACCATGCCGGCGGCCATGCCGCCGCGCTGCACCGGGACCGCACCCATGGCGGCGGAGGACAAGGTGGGTGTGGCCAGGCCCACGCCGAGCCCGGTCACCACCAGGCCGGCGAGCAGGGCCGGCCAACTGGAGCTGTCGTCGACCATCAGAGCGTCCAGCAGGGCGCCGATGCCGATCAGCGCGAGGCCGGCGGCGATGATCGGGCCGGGTGCCCGGTGGTGCAGGTGCCGGCCGATCACCGCGGAGACCAGGAAGGCGGCGCCGGCCATCGGCAGGCTGACCAGCCCGGCCTGCACCGGCGACAGCCCCAGCACGGCCTGCAGCCAGATCGACGCGTAGGTCAGCGCTGCGAAAGCCGCGAAGTTGAGCACCAGCGCGGCCAGCAGGGTGCGCACGAAACCGCGACGGCGGAACAGGGCGAGATCGACCATGGCGTCGGCGGACCGGGCCTCGCGGGCGACGAAGCCGATCAGTCCGGCCGTGGCGACCACGAAGCTGAGAACCACGACCGGCCGGCCCCAGCCGGTGCCGGCCTCGATCAGGCCGTAGGTGAGGAAGCCGGCGAACACGGTGAACGCCGCGATGCCGGGCAGGTCGATCCGCCGATCCCGCTGTCGCACGTCGGCCGGAAGTGCCTTCATCGCAAGGGCGATCGCGGCCACGCTCACCGGCAGGTTGACCAGGAAGATCCAGTGCCAGGACAGGCCCTGGGTCAGCACGCCGCCGAGGATCGGGCCGACCGCGGCCGACGCGCCGCTGACCGCGCCCCAGACCCCGTAGGCCGTGCCACGGTCGCGGCCGCTGTAGGAGCTGTTCAGCAGCGCGAAGGTGGTGGCGAACATCGCCGCCGCGCCGATGCCCTGCACCGCGCGGGCGGCGATCAGCACGCCGGAGTCCGGGGCGAGCGCGCAGGCCAGCGACGACAGGGCGAAGACACCCAGGCCCGCGATGTAGGAGATGCGGTGGCCGATGAGGTCGGCGACGCCGCCCAGGCCGAGGAGGAGGGCGGCCAGGGTGAGCGCGTAGGCGTCCATCACCCACTGCAGGGCGGAGAAGGAGGTACCGAGGGATCGGGCCATGTCCGGCAGCGCGACGTTCACGATGGTCACGTCGACCAGCAGCATGAAGGTGCCCAACGACACCACGACCAGTGGCATCCACTTGCGCATGAGAAGTGCTCCTGAGAGTGCACAGGGGCCGCGACCGTGTCGCCGGCCACGGCGGGCCGCACGGCGTGCGGCAACGTCGACAAGGATCTGGCGCTTCCCGGCTCGACTCCAGCCAGAATGCATCTGGCGTAGATTTCCTCCATGAGCGAGGCACCGATCGACGATCTCGATCGGCGGATCATCCGATCCGTCCAGATCCACCCGCGAGCTCCGATGAACCTGTTGGCCCGAGCACTGGAGGTGTCCGAGCAGACGGTGTCCCGCCGGTTCCAGCGGTTGCGCGGGGAGGGCGTGGTCCGCGTCATCGGCCTGGTGGATCCGCGGCGGCTGGGCCAGGTCGACTGGACGGTCCGGCTCACCTGCCGTCCGCACGCGGCCCGCGCGGTGGCGCGCGCCCTCGCCGCCCGGGACGACGTGGCCTGGGTGGCACTCACCGGCGGCGGCGCCGAGATCATGGCCTCGATCCGGGCCCGCACCCGCGACCAGCGCGACGACCTGCTGCTCCGGCGCCTGCCCCGCACTGCCGAGGTGCTGTCGCTGCAGGCGATGATGGTGCTGCACCGGTTCGCCGGGCAGGAGGACGACTGGTCGGGATTCGGTGGCGACCTGGCGGACGGGGCCGTGGCGCTGCTGCGCGAGCACCGGCCCGTCGTCGACCACGGTGCACCGGCCCCCGAACCGACCGCCGACGACGAGCCGATGCTGGCGGCGCTGCGCCGGGACGGCCGGACACCGGTGGCTGCGCTGGCGGCAGCGACCGGGTGGACCGCGGGACGGGTCACCCGGCGGTTGGATCACCTGATCGGCACCGGGACCCTCTACCTGGACGTCGATCTCGCGACGGCCCGGCTGGGATTCCCGCTGGACGTCATGCACTGGCTGGAGATCGAGCCGGCCCGGGTCCACGAGTTCGGCGAGATACTCGGCCAGGAAAGCGATGTCAGCTTCTGTGCAGCGACCACCGGGTCGGCGAACCTGATGGCCGCCTCCACCCACGCCGATCTCGACTCGCTTTACGACTTCACCGGCCGGGTCGGACGTCTCGGCCCGGGACTGCGTCATCTCGAGGTGGTGCCGGTGCTGCGCCGGCTGAAGCAAGCCGGGTCGCTGCTGGAGGGCAGTGGACTACGGGATCCTTCCGTGCCGGTATGAACGTGTCAGGCGGTGAGTGCGAGCTGCTGCCCGGCGACCGTCGCTCTCGCCTTCTCGGCGATCACCCGGAGGATCCGGGAGACCTGCATCTGGCTGACCCCGATCAGCTTGCCGATCTCGGACTGGGACAGCCCGCGGGTGAACCGCAGGTCCACCACCCGGCGTTCACGCTCGGTCAGTCCGGCCATGATGTCGGCGATCACCATGCGATCCTCGACCGCGCCGAACCCGTCGTCCTCGGCGGCCAGCTGGCGACCGTTCTCCTGCCCGGTGCGATCGGGGGCGTCCAGCGACACCGGGTACGAGATCGCCGCCACCTCCCGGGCCTCCCGGATGGAACCCACCGGCACGCCGACGATCTCGCTCAGCTCGAGGTCGGTGTGCGGCTCGCCCTGCCGCCCGGCGTCCGCAGCGGTCATCGCCGCCCGGATCTCCTGCAGCTTGCGCGGCGGCCGGACCATCGCCGAGTGGTCACGGAAGTACCGCTTGATCTCCCCCGTCATCGTGGGGACGGCGTACTGGAGGAAGTCGTCGCAGTGCCCGGGCTCCCAGCGCTGGGCCGCCTTCACCAGGCCCAGCCAGGCCAACTGCTCGAGATCCGCGGCCTCGACACCCTTTCCGCGGTACCGGGCGGCGACCGCGCGCGCCGCGCCGCGGTGCTCGGTGATCACCCGGGTCATCAGCCGCCGCTTGGTGGCCGGGTCGGTGGACGCCACCATCTGCTCCAGCAACTGCCGGACCCGGGTGTGCCGCTCCTCGCGTGCGGATCCGGGTGCAGGCACCGCGGCGAGCGCGCGGCGGGCGGGAGCGACCGATCCGGGGGCGGACCCGTCGACAAGGGTGGTCATGGACGTGGTGCTGGACAGGGGGGTGAACTGGTCGGCCACAAGAGGCTCCTCGACCGCAGGACCTCCGGCTGTTGCGTTCAACCAGGATGAGGCGGTGGTTCCCGGCCGCCGTCGGTCCATGCGCCGCCGATCGGACGAATCTGCGCCGCCGGTCCGGGTGACCCGGCAGGATCAGGTGATGACGGATCGTGAACCGCAGCCGCACACCCCCTTCCGGCCCGAGCGGGTGAGCCATCCCATGCCGCCGACGGTCCCCACCGGGCTCCGGCTGGAGCTGTCCCGGGCGCGGCTGCTGCCCGGCAGGGCGGACGAGCACCGGCAGTGGATGCAGGAACTGACCGACCGCTACGACGAATGCCTGGACACCCTGCCCGCCGAACGCGCGGCCTTCGAGGCGACCTTCCGGCACACCGAAGCCGACGGGTCGGAGTGGATGTACCACCTGCAACTCATCGGCGAGGACGGCCGCGGGCTGGACACGTCCAACCCGGTCGACGCGGCGCACGAGGCCTGGGCCCGTCGGGTGAAGGAGGCCGGCTGGGAGGAGCTGCGGCCGGTCTTCATGCTCGCGCCGCAGCACATCATGGACGCCCTGACCCACTGGGGCCGCACCGGCACTCCCTGACCCTCCCACCCGCGAGGATCAAGATCGCCTGCGCGCGTGAAGATGTCGCCGTTGGGACGGGTGGTGCAGCAGTCAACCACTTCGTACGCGCCTGCGATCTTGATCCTCGCGCGGTCAGGGGTGCTTGGTCAGGTCGGGGGCGGTGAGGTCAGTGGGGGTGGGTGTTGCGGTCTCCTCGTCGGGCTTCTTCTCCGGCGCGGGGCCGATCGCGGAGCCGAGCAGGGCGGCGTTGGGCAGGTTGACCGGGCCCTCGTCGTCGGTCTCGATCAGGGTGTACATCATCCCGGCGCGGACGATCACCCCCTCGAACGGACCGCCCAGCGCACCGCTGCGGATCTTCACCCGCTGCCCCGGGACGTAGGGCCGGGCGAAGAACAGCACGATGCCGGCGAAGAAGTTGCCCAGGGTCTGCTGCGCGGCGATACCGATCACCACACCTGTCACCGCACCGCCGACCAGCAGGTTGCGGGCGCTCACCCCGAGCAGGGTCAGCGTGGACAGCAGCACGATCGCGTACCCGCCGATGATCACCACCAGCCGGACCGCGGCACCCGCGCTCGGGCCGGCCTTGACCTCGCTCACCCTGGCGAGCTCGTTGCCGACCGCCCGCGCCCCGATGATGCCGGCCCCGGCGAACACCACCGCCAGCACGATCACCCCCAGCACCACCCAGCCGCCCGGCGCCGAGAACTGCCAGCCGAACACGCTGACCGTCGCCGTCCCGGGCTGGTCCAGCCCGCCGAGGTCGCCACCGATGACGTAGGCCAGCGCGGCGAGCACCAGCGGCGGCAGGATCCGCTTGAGCCGCACCCTGACCTTCGCGCCCAACGGGGTGAAGTGGTGCGGGTGGTCGGGGGCGTGCTGCTCCGTCGTCATGGCCCCATCCTTCCGGCTGACCATCCGTCCGGGCGACAGCCCCGGATCACCGGGGCCGGGTCGACCGCCGGCGATCCGTACCGTGGTGGGCGGGAAGGGACACATGCCAGAGCAGTTCGACTACTCCAACCTCACCGGCCGTCCGCCGGGCCGGGTGGTGCGGGTGCTCGGTGCGCTGATGCCCGGCGTCCGGACCGTGCAGGAGCAGGTCACCCCGTACGCGCGGGCCTGGCGCCGGGACAACCTCGGCGCGCTGACCGCCCGCGGCCCGCTCTGGGTCGCCCTCGGTGACTCGATGAGCCAGGGCATCGGAGCGACCGCCCACGACCGGGGCTGGGTCGGGCAGCTCCACGACCTGCTGCGTGCCGATCGGCCCGACCTCCGGCTGGTGAACCTCTCGCAGAGCGGCGCCCGGCTGCAGGACGTGCTCGACGACCAGCTGCCGGCACTGCGCGAGCTGCCCTCACCGGTGCTGACCACACTGCTGATCGGGTCCAACGACATGGTCAGCCACCGGTACCGCGGCGGTGCCCGGGACCGGATGCGCGAGGTGCTGGCCGCGTTGGCCGACCTGCCCGGCCTCAAGGTCGTCGGGACCCTGCCGAACCCGAACCGCACCGCGGCCGGCATGTCGGCGCTGGCTGTGCGTGCCGCGCAGCAGCGCGGGATGGCGGTCGCCGAACTCCGGGAACCGCGCACGACTCAGTGGCAGGGCAAGCTCGCCCCGGACCACTTCCACCCCAACGATGCCGGGTACACCTCGATCGCCGAGGTCTTCGCCGACGCGATCGGGCCGCTGTCCGAGCGCGTCGCCGGCTGATCCCCGGGCACCGTCCCAGTCCCAGGGCGCCGTTCCGACCGACCCGGCTCCCCGCGCCCACCGCGATCCGTCGACCGCTCGACCGTCCGACGGCCACGGCTGGTCCCGGGGTCGGATCCCGGCCGCCCCTCCACCGCACTCCACCGATCGGTGGAGGCGAGCGTCCACCGACACACCCACCGGCGGGCGGACAGACCGGGATCGGCCCAGGTCGGAGACTTCTCGTAGCCGGTCGACGGGGCCGGGAACGAGCAAGAGTCGGAAGAAGAAGTCGGAGGGTCACGCCATGACCACCAGCATCATCACCCCCAGCGCCAGCACCCCGAACTACGGCGACCGGAGCTACGGCGACCGGAACCACGGCACCCCTGCCGGCACCGGGTACGGCAGCACCTACAGCACCTCCCGCCCCGGCTTCCAGGCCGCCGCCCAGCACGTCGCGAACCCGGACCGGGTGCACGCCACCACCGCCGGCCGGAACTACGGCAGTGCCGGATACGGCAACGACCTCGGCTACGGCGACGACCTGGGCTACGGCACGGGCGCGAACCGCGCGCCGCAGCAGACCCCGCTGCGCCGGATCGAGGCACAGGCCGACGGGTTCGCCCCGGCCTGGAGCGCCGCACCGCAGGGCTACCGCGACGACCGCCCGGCCGCGGTGGCACCGGCCGCTCCGATCGCGAAGGCCACCGACGAGCCGATCGCCGTGCCCACCGGCCTGTTCACCCGCCGCAACCCCGGCATCGACCAGGGCCGGTTCTGGGTCGGCACCGTGCTGACCGCCGCGGTCGCCGCACTGATCGGCATCATCGGCATGGTGGTGGCCGGCGGCATCTTCCACATCCCGGCGCTGGCCGCGGCCGGTGACGGCACCCTCAGCGAGGGACACCTTGCCTTCTACGGGCTCTCGATCGCCGTCATCGCCCTGGCCGCCGGCCTGATCTACGACGGCATGCTGCACTTCGCCCCCCGCCCGATGCTGTTCTTCGGCTGGCTGGCCGGGCTCGGCGCCGTGCTCGCCGCGGTCACCCCGTTCGCCCTGGGCGAGTCGCTGCACACCCAGATCGCCCTCGCCGTGATCAACCTGCTGGCCGGCACCGCGATCATGGGCCTCATCCCGCTGGCGGCCATCGCGGCCCGGCCGCGGTCCTGAAACGGGGACCGGGTCGTGCTGCACGACCCGGGTCCCACCGGAGGGCCGGAGCTGCTTCCCGCAGCTCCGGCCCTCTACCCTGTGGACATCGCACCGGACGGCCGCCCGGTCCCGAGTCCGCAGGGGTACACCTCGATGTCGCAGACCGACGCACCGGTGCGGGTGGTGGTGGTCGACGACCACCCGTTCTTCCGGGACGGCGTGATCCGTGGGCTGACCCAGAGCGGACGGGTCCAGATCGTCGGTGAGGCCGGGGACGGGCGCGAGGCGATCGACGTGATCGCCGCCGAGACACCGGATGTCGCGGTCGTCGACTACCAGATGCCGGACCTGGACGGGATCGCCGTGGTGCACGCGGTGACCCGGGACGGCGGCAGCACCCGGATCCTGTTGCTGTCCGCCTTCACCGACAGCGCCATCGTCTTCCGGGCCCTGGAGGAAGGTGCCGCCGGTTACCTCAGCAAGGATGCCAAGCGGGCCGAGATCGTCGATGCCGTCCTGCGTGTCGCCCGCGGCGAGACGGTGGTGCCGGCGGAGCTGGCTGCCGGGCTGGCCGGGCAGATCCGGATGCGGGCGCAGCAGAGCGCCCCGGTGCTGAGCGAGCGGGAGCGACAGGTGTTGGAGGGCTTCGCGCGTGGCCTGTCCGTGCCGCAGCTCGCCAAGGAGCTCTACCTCGGCGCGTCCACCGTGAAGACCCACAGCCTGCGCCTGTACGAGAAGCTCGGGGTGTCCGACCGGGCGGCGGCGGTCGCCGAGGCGATGCGCCAGGGCCTGCTGGAGTGACGGCCGGATGACCGACCCGGCCCGGCGTCTGGCGCGGCTCGCGCGGGATCCGTCGCTGCGCGGCACCCTGCTCGACCACGCCGCCCGCGGCGTCGCCGTCCAGCTCGTGCTGCGTGCCGTGCTCGCGGTGTTCGTCGTCCTGGTCGTGCTGCTGGTGCCACCGACGGACGACTCGGTGGTGTGCCGGGTGATCGGTCTCGGCTACGCCGCGGTGGCGCTGGGTCTCACGGTCCCGCTGCTGCGACCCTCGCTCGGCGCCACCCGGCACGGCTGGATGCTGCTCTTCCTGGATCTCGTTGCCCTGGCGGCGGTCTCGGTGATCGCCGGCCGGTCCGAGCAGACCTGGACCGACGACATCCTGGTCAACGGATTCTTCCTGTTGCCGGTGCTGGCGGCCACCCAGCTGCGGCCCTGGGTGTGCCTGTGGGTGTCGGTGCCGACGGTCGCGCTCTACCTCGGCGTCGGCCTGGCGTCCCAGGAGGCGAACACCGAACCCACACTGTCGGTGTTGCTGCGCACCGGCGTGCTGGCCGGGGTGTGCGCGGGTTGCCTGCTGCTCGCCAGGCTGCAGCGCTCACGAGTGCTGGCCATCGGCGACCTCGTCGCGGAACGGGCCGGTCTCAGTGCAGAGCTGCTGGCCATCGAGGGCCGCGAGCAACGGGAGCTCTCCGAGACGCTGCACGACGGTGCGCTGCAATACGTCCTCGCCGCTCGCCAGGATCTCGAGGACGCCCGCGACGGCGACACCGTGGCCCTGGACCGGATCGAGCACGCGCTCGCCGAGTCGGCCGGCCTGCTCCGGTCGACGGTGTCCCAGTTGCACCCCGCGGTGCTGGAGCGGGGCGGACTCGGGCCGGCGCTGACCGACCTGGCCCGATCGGTCGGCGGCGGCCGCGGGCCGGAGATCACCGTCACCGTGTCCGGTCCGGACCGGAAGACTCCCGCCGACGGACTGCTGCTCTCGACCGCGCGCGAGTTGCTGACCAATGCCGTCCGGCACTCCGGGGCCGGGACGGTGCACCTGGCCCTGGATCTCGATCCGGAGCGCGCGGTGCTGACGGTGACCGACGACGGGAAGGGCATCGCCGACGGCGTGCTGGAGCAGCGGATCGCGGAGGGTCACATCGGCCTGGCCTCCCGCCGGGTGCGGCTGGCGGCCGTCGGCGGCGCACTGGAGATCGCGCCGGGTGTACCGCAGGGAACGGTCGTCACCGCCCGGGTTCCGCTCGACCGGGCCTGACCCCCCGCTCCGGCGTCAGCGCACCAGCAGTCCGGTCCAGGACGAGCCGGTCGGGTCGTCGCCCACCTGGAACTCGCCGACGAGCTTCGGGGTGGCTCCACGGCGGGAGCCGATCGAGTAGAGCCGGATGGCCGTGCCGGCATCGGCGAGGAACCAGGCCACACCGCGCGCCGGGTCGGCGACGAACCCGAACAGCTCGCGGCTGCTGGCCGGCGTCGCGTCCCGGACCGACCCGGCCGGCAGTGTCCAGATCCAGCTACTGGTCCAGCACAGGGAGCAGGAGGCCACCTGCTCGGCCAGGTCCGTCGCGGCCACCAGTTGTGCGCCGGACAGGTCGACCAGGGTCACGCTCCCGGTGTCCTGGCAGAGCAGCGTGGCGTCGTCGATCCACCCGATCCGGTCGCATCCGACGTCCTCCGCCACGTCCTCCCCGAGCAGGGCGATCGGGGCGAATCCGGCGGGTGTGCGCACGTCGGCCGGGTCCGTGTCGGTCCCGGGCGGCACGTCCGGCGTACCCGCCGGCAACGACAGCACGCCGGACCACAACGAGGTGCCGGCGGTCCGGGATCCGTCGGGCGAGGTGAGACCGATCAGCTCGTCGTCCGGCAGCCGACGGAAATCGGTGTAGCCGGGCGCGGCGGCGGCGTAGCGCTTCGCCGCCCGGACGAAGAGCAGGGAGCCGTCCGGAGCGAAACCCAGCACGCGGTCCTTCACCGGGCCGGCGAAGTCGTCGACGCCGGACCCCTCGTCGGTGTAGTCGCCGTTCGCGTCCAGCCGCAATCGCGCCGAGAGGTCGGTGAACGTGCCGGTGGCGACGTCGAGGAACCCGGCGTGCGAGGAGTCGTCGTCGCCGCTGCGGGACGCGGCGAGCAGCGTCCCGTCGGCCCGGTAGGCGGTGACGCCGCCGGCGCCGTCGCCGGGGCTCCAGTCGCACAGCCGGACCGCGCCGTCGTCCTCGGCGGCGAAGGCGAACGACCGGCCCCTGGCGGCGGAGGCGGGGTCGAGCTCGGTGAGGGTGTCGTTCCAGCAGTCGACGAGCAGCGGGCCGCGGACGTCGGCCGGCACCGGAGGTTCGCCGGACGAGGTGCTCGAGGAGCCCCCGCAGCCGGCGAGCAGGACCATCCCGGCAACGAACGCGACCAGCGCGCGTGCTCCGACCCGCACCGCTGCCTCCCGCTCCCGGTTCCGCCGCCCGACCTGCGCAGCGTATCGGTGCCACCGCCGGCCGGGTGGGCGTTTCAGTCGGTGACCGTGCGGTTGTACTGGAGGGCCCGGCCGACCCAGGTGTCCAGGCCCGGACCGTCGAGTGCGGCTGCGGACACCTCGATCCAGCCCGGCCCCATGGTCCGGTCGGCACCCATGTGGGCCTGGACCGCACCCGGGAGTGCCAGGAATTCGTCGTGCCGGTCGGCGTCGACCCGCACCAGCAGGCCACCGTTCTTCAGGGCGCAGACCGCAAGTTTCCCGGCCACCATGAACGACCGGCCGCCGAACATCGACACCTCCTTGGTCACGGGTGCCGTCGAGAGCGCGGCACGGAGGCGGTCGACGAGCTCGCTCTGCTCCGGTGTCATCGGATCTCCTGGGGGTGCGGCCGGGATGTCAGGTCCCCAGTCTGTCGATGACCCCCGACAGACACCGACAGCCGCTCGGGATCACCATTCCGCCGACAGCGCGTCGAACGCGGCCGCGGCGGTCTCGGTGTGGGCGTCGTGCAGCAGTGCCCGGCACACCGGGACCGGGAGCGCGAAGGCGTCGACCCCACCCGCCGCGAGCGCCACCAGGTCGGCGGTGGACCGGACGCTGGCGGCGAGCACCCGGGCACCGGTGCCGGACGACTGCAGGATCCGGTGCATCTGCAGGGTGTCCTCCCGCCCGGCCAGCCCGAGGTCGGCCATCCGGCCGACGTACGGGGCCAGGAACTGCGCCCCGGCGGCGGCCGCCGACACCGCCTGGTGCACGGCGTAGACGACGGTGACCAGCACCGGGATCCCGTCGGCGGCCAGCTTCGCGGCGGCCTGCAGCCCGGCACCGGTGGCCGCCACCTTGATCACCGTGGCGTCCCCCAGCTCACGCAGCTTCCGGCCGGACGCCTCGATCGCCCCGGCGTCGGCACCCCAGGCCTGGACGAACACCTCACGCGACCCGGCCGCGACGGCCCAGTCGTAGACGGCCGGCAGGTCGGCGCCGGTCAGCCCGGCCCGGTGCAGCAGCGTGGGGTTGGTCGTCATGCCCCGGAACAGGCCGGTGGCCAACAGCGGCTCGACCTCGTCGCGGACCGCGGAATCGACGTACAGGGACATCATCTGGGGGTGTACCTCCGGTGGTCGTGCATCACTGTCCATTACGCGGGACCGGCTGCCGGGCCAGGGATCTCGCTGCTCTCCCGGACGATCAGCGAGACCGGCAGCACCACAAGGCGGCCCAGCCGGGCGGTGGGGTCGTCGATCCGCCGGAACAGCCGTTCCACCGCCGCCCGGCCCAGGCTGTCCGGGATCTGGTCGACCGCGGTGACCGACGGCCGCAGCGAGTCCGCCATCGGGAAGTCGCCGAAACTCACCACTGCCAGATCGGTCCGGCCGATCCGGTGCAGCACCGGCACCACGTCGACGGCGGTCAGCGAATTGGCACAGAAGACCGCGGTCGGCGGGTCGACCCGGCCGAGCAGCTCCGGCACCGCGACATCGGCGGCGAGACCCCGGTCCTCGTAGAAGATCTCGAGGTCGGCGTCGAGCGGCAGACCGGCGCCGGCGAGGGCGGCCCGGTAGCCCTCCTGGCGCCGGCGCACGGTCACCACCTGCCGGTCGCGGGCCAGGAAGGCGATCCGGCGGTGCCCGTTCGCCACCAGCCGGTCGACGGAGGCGATCGCCCCGGACCGGTCGTCCTCGATCACGCTGTCGGCGGCGAGCCGCCCCGGCGGGCGGTCGACGAACACGATGCCCACCTGGTCCGCCCACTGCCGCAGATAGGTGTGGTCGCTGCCGGTGGGAATCAGCACCAGTCCGGAGATCTGCCGGCGCAGCAACGCCTCCACGGCCGGCTGCTCCTCCGTCGGATCCTCCCCCACCGACGTCACCAGCACCACGGTCCCGCGCTCGCGGGCGGCGTGCTCGACGGTCCGCACGATGGCGGCGAAGAACGGGTCGGCGAGATCCGGGACCGCCACCCCGATCGCCGTGTCGCGGCCGGAGCGGAAGGTGCGGGCCAGCGGGTTCGGCACGTACCGCAGCTCGGCGATGGCCTGCTCGACCCGCTCGCGCACGCCGGCGGAGATGTAGCGGTCGTCGTTGACCACGCGCGACACGGTCTTCGTACTGACGCCGGCGAGCAGGGCGACCTCCCGCATGGTGGCCATCCCTGCCTCCTCAGCAGCGCCGGTGCCGGCATCCGCCCCGGCATGACAACGGTGTCAGAGCAGCCTACAGTGTGCTTCCAGCAGCTTCTGACAACGATGACAGACGCGTCGGTGCCGACGCCGACGCTCCCGACGTCCCGGAGGACACTCCAGTGAAGGCAGTCCTGTACAGCGCCGCGACCGAGTACGAGGTCACCGAGGTGCCCACCCCGGAGCCCGGCCCCGGCGAGGTGCTGATCACGGTGATCCAGGTCGGCGTCTGCGGGACCGACCTGCACATCCACCACGGCGACTTCAACGCCCGGTTCCCGTTGATCCCCGGGCACGAGATGGTCGGCACCGTCGCGGCTCTCGGCGACGGGGTCACCCGGTTCCGGATCGGCGAGCAGGTGACCGTCAACCCGAACATCCCCTGCGGGCACTGCAGCTACTGCCTGTCCGGCCGGACCATCCTCTGCGAGAACGCGCTGGGGATCGGCGCCAGCAGCAACGGCTTCTTCGCCGAGTACGCCTGCGTGTCCGAGTTGTTGGTCTTCTCCGTCGAGGGGTTGCCGATCGACACCGCCGTCTTCACCGAGCCCACCGCCTGCGCCATGCACGGGTTGGAGACCCTGCAGGTCCGCCCCGGGGCCACGGCGCTGGTGCTCGGCGCCGGTCCGACCGGTGTGCTGCTGGCCCAGCTGCTCGCCTCCGGCGGCGCGTCCTCGGTCACGGTGGCCGGCCCGTCGCAGTTCAAGCTGGACACCGCCGCCGCCCTGGGCGCCGATGCCACGGTGCTGCTGCACCGCGGTGACCCGGACCGCAACCTTGCCGACCTGCGCGCGGCCGCGGGTGACGACGGGTACGACATCGTCGTCGAGGCAACCGGTTCCACCGAGATCGGCAACATCTGCGTGCCACTGACCCGCAACGGCGGGACGTTCCTGGTCTACGGGGTGACCCGGGCCGACGAGATCATGACCTTCTCCCCGTTC
Organism: Nakamurella alba; assembly: GCF_009707545.1. Classification (NCBI taxonomy): domain Bacteria; kingdom Bacillati; phylum Actinomycetota; class Actinomycetes; order Nakamurellales; family Nakamurellaceae; genus Nakamurella; species Nakamurella alba. The sequence goes on from NZ_WLYK01000012.1 coordinate 52,721, forward strand.
GACGTCTTCCGGCGGGAGATCCAGATCAAGGGCTCGTTCGCCGAGATGACCTCGTTCGGCACCGCGATCGCCGCGCTGCGTGGCGGCCGTGCCCGGACCGACGGCATGATCACCCATCGCTTCGGGCTGGACGACTACGGTGCGGCACTCGAGGCGCTGGCCTCCGACCGCTCCGCCCACAAGGTGGTCATCGTCGTCTGAGACCGGACGCCGCCGCACCCAGCTATCCACCCAGCACGTGAACGCACCGACTGAAGGATCCCTGACATGACGACCGTCCCCGCCGTGCTCGGCATCGATCTCGGTACCAGCTCGGTGAAGGTGGCGCTGACGGATCAGGTGGGTGCCGTTGTCGCGCAGGCCGTCTGCGACTACCCGGTGGACCGGCGCAACCCGGGCTGGGCCGAGACCGATCCCGAGGCCTGGTGGCAGGCCATCCGGACGGCGACCGCGCAGGTGCTCGCCACCGCGCCGGCGGCGTCGGTGGCCGGGATCGCCGGGATCGGGTTGTCCGGGCAGATGCACGGCGTGGTGCTGAGCGATGCCGAGCACCGGCCGGTGCGACCGGCGGTGCTCTGGGCCGATGCCCGGGCCGAGCCGCAGCTGGACCTGCTGCGGGCGCTGGACCTGTCGGTCCGGGCGCGGCTGGCGAACCCGCTGAGCCCCGGGATGGCCGGCCCGGTGCTGGCCTGGCTGCACGTGCACGAGCCGGAGGTCCTCGACGCGGCGCGGCACGCGCTGCAGCCCAAGGACTGGATCCGGGCCTGGCTGACCGGCGTCGCCGCCGGCGAGCCCAGCGATGCCTCGGCCACGCTGCTGTTCGACGTGCTGGCCGCGGACTGGGACGACGAGGTGGTGACGGCCCTGGGGATCGACCGGCGACTGCTGCCCGATCTGCTCCCGTCCGCGCTGACCGAGGCCGGCCGGCTCACCACAGCCGCAGCGGAGGCGCTGGGCCTGCAGGCCGGACTGCCGGTGGCCGCCGGAGCCGGCGACACCGCCGCTGCCGCACTGGGTTCCGGGCTCTTCGAGCCGGGCACCGTGCAGCTGACGATCGGCACCGGGGTGCAGATCGTCACGGTCGTGCCGGCACCCACCGCGGAGTCGGTGGCCGGTCTGCACGACCCGGTCACCCACCTCTACCGGTCGGCGACGGCCCACGGCTGGTATGCGATGGCCGCGGGACTGACCGGCGGCCAGTCGCTGGACTGGGTGCGGCGGATCCTCGGCGCGGAGTGGTCGGAGCTGTACGGGGTCGCCGATCGCGGCAGCCGCCCGGACGACCCGGTCTTCCTGCCGCACCTGGTCGGCGAGCGCACGCCGTACCTGGACACCAACATGCGCGGTGCCTGGACCGGCCTGGACGCCCGGCACGACCGGGTGGCACTGCTGCACTCGGCCCTCGAGGGCGTGGCCTTCGCCGTCGCCGACTGCCTGGACGCGCTGCCCGGGATCCCCTCCGGGAACAGGGATCTGCGGCTGGCCGGCGGCGGGACCACTGCTCCGGCATGGCGGCAGCTGCTGGCCGACGTGCTCGAAGCGCGACTGCACGCGGTCGACGTGCCGGGCGCGTCCGCCCGGGGCGCGGCGTTGATCGGCGCGCGGGCCGCCGGGCTGCTCGACGACGCCCGGCTGACGGAGGTCGCCACCCCGCACACCACACTCATCGCCGAGCCGGGACCGGCGGCGGAGGCACTGCGCGACCGGCGGTTCCGCTACCGCGACACCCTCGCTCGGTTGCGCGCCTGACCAGCGGCATGGGCCTGCCCGGTCACCGGAGCAGCGGCGCCACCTCCGCGCCCAGGAAGGCGGCCAGCCCCTCCGGGTCGGGTTCGTCCCGGGTCGGCTGCACCGCGATGCTGGTGGCACCGGCCTCGACGAAACGCCGTAGTCCGTCGGCGATCTCATCGGCCGTGCCGATCACCGAGATGCCGTCGGCCGGCTCCGCCTCCCAGGCCAGTCGCTCCCGCTCCATCCGCTCCGCCGCGTCCGGGCCGGTGGCCACCGGGACCGAGGTGATGATCTCGTGCGCCGGGTCGAGCCCGGCGGCGGACCGCACCCGGTCGGCGAGTTCGCGCACCTCACGGGTGGTGGACGGTGGTCGGAACCCGGACACCAGGGTGCCGTCGGCCAGCTCCGCACACAGCGCCAGCGACTTCGGCCCACCGGCACCCGCGAACAGCGTCGCCCGGCCGGTCGGCGGATGGTCCAGTGCCACCGCATCGAGGTGTACGTACCGGCCGTCGACCGTCACCGTGTCCCCGTCGAGCAACGACCGCACCGCGGTCAGGTACTCGCGGAGCAGGGTGACCGGCGAGGCGGCTTTCGCGCCGACCTGCCGCATCCAGTCCTGCACCCCGTGGCCGACCGCGCCCAGGAACCGCCCGGGGAACATCCGGTCCAGCCCGGCGATCTCCATGGCCAGCAGCGCCGGGTTGCGCAGCGGCGCCGGGAACAGCCCGACACCGACCCGCACCCGATCCGTCCGGGCCAGCACTGCACCGGCCGTCGAGGCGCCGGCCTGCTTGAAACAGTCCTCCCAGAGCCAGAACTCGCCCAGCCCTGCCCGGTCCGCCGCTGTGGCGACGGACAGCAGACGCTCCGGCGGCCACCACGGGAGGAAGGTGATCCCCAGCTGCGGTGTCGGATGGTCGCCCATCCGCCCAGTCTGCCGCCACCGGGGCGACACCACCACCGCAGCCGGTCAGTTGCAACTGCAGTCGCAGCAGCACCCGTCGCCGCAGCAGCAGTCGCAGTCGGTGCAGTCGCAGCAGTTCGAACAGCCGGGGTCGTGCCGCTTCCCGGTGCAGGGGTTCTCGTGCGAGGCGCAGCAGGCGTAGCCGGTGCAGTACACACCGACCCACGGCAGCACGTTGCGCCAGAACGGCCGGTCCGGCGGCGGTGGCGGGGGCCCGGGCGGCGGGCCGGGGTCGCCCTGACCCGGCGGCGGGTAGCCGGGCGCCGGGTGGTTCGGTGGCGGGTAGGGCGGCGGGGCGGACGGCCCCGGGGGCGGCGGCCCCGGGTATCCGAGATCCGCGGTACCGGCCCGGCGGTCGACCGTGGTGGCGGTCGCACCGTCCACGGCATGGCCCGGCACCGTGCAGTGCCGCCCCCTGTCCCCACCGAAGGCCCGGTGCAGCGCCGCTCGGCTGCCGTCGACGAGAAGTGCCCGGACCAGGCGGTTGTCGCGCAGCTGGAGCCGGTCGTACCCGGCCCGGATGCGGCGCACCAGGCCGACGCACTCCGAGCGGACCTGCTCCGGCGCCGCGCCGGTGGCGGTGATCGGGTTGAAGGCGCCGGCCCGGGCATCGGCCTGCTGGTCCTCCACCGCGTCCAGCAGATGGGCGAGAGCGCCGAAGGCCTCACCGATCTCACGCAGCGGCTGCTCGTTCTCCGGGACCCCGGCCAGCGTGGCCGAGGCGGCGAAGATCCGTCCGGTCGCCGATGCGGTCGGCGCCACCACCGCGGACAGTGGGTCCCCGGGCCGCACGGCGGATTCGAGGGCAGCCTGGCCGTCGAGGTCCTCGAGGACCTGCAGCGCACCGATGGAGTCGGCGATCGGCCGGTCGACGAAGGCTCCTCGCCGGAGCGGGCCGGCGAGCGCACCGGCCGCACCCGCCTTCACCAGCGCCCCCGCCTTCCCGGCCGGACCGGTCGGGCTGCCCAGCCCGACCCGGCGCTCACCGATGACGTCGGCGGCCTTGGCGGCCGCCAGGGTGAGCGAGGCCGTGGCCCCCAACCTGACCGAGACCGCCTGGGAGGGCACCACCTCCGCCGTCCGCATCCCCCGCAGCGCACACGGGCCGGCGGTGCGCCGCGGAGCCTGTTCGGGCTGCTGCGCCTCGAGCAGGACCGACAGCATGACGGCATCGGTGTTGGTCGTCGCACGTGCTGCCTGCCCCCGGCTGTCGCGCAGGGTCAGGCACAGACCGCACAGGTGGGCACGCCACTGCTCGAGGAGCTCGTCCCCCAGGGTGTGCCGGCAGGCATGGACCACACCGAACATGAGCGGGATTCGATCACGCCGCAGCCGCTCGCGCAGCAGTTCCGGGCCGACACCACCTGACCCGGCGGCACACTCACCCGTGCGGCGGAACCGACCGCCGCGGTCCGGCCGCGACGTCGAGCCTGCGCACCCGACGGCGCAGCAGTTGGCCGGCGACGATCCAGCACACCACGGCCGCGACGGTGAGGATGCCCCGCACCGCGTCGACCGGCAGCAGCAGCGAGACCAGCAGCAGCAGCACCGAGGCCAGCAGCGTGGAGGCCGCCGCCGTGAGCAGCCGGTCCCGGCGCGGCAGGCTGAGCACGTAGGGGCGCAGCCGCCCGCGGACCAGCCCGACGGTCCGGACAGCCCCGACCGCCAGCACCAGTGCGAGCACCGCGGCGAGCGCCAGGGACGGCCACCGGATGTCCTGGCCGGCCACCCGGCTGACCAGCCAGGCGGCGATGAAGAAGATCCACAGCCACCGCTGCATGGGCATGGCGAGTGTGTTGATGAACGCGACGTCGAGGTTGTGCAGGCCGACGGAGAGGCGCGGGTCCTGGCCGAGGGCGTCGGCGAACCGGGCCGCGGCGGACAGCGACCGGCGCCGGCGCAGGCTGACCAGGCCGAGTCCGTTGATCGCGGCGGAGTTCTGCGGATCGAGCCGCAGTGCCTCCAGGTACTCCCGTTCGGCGGTGGCCACATCGCCGCGGTCCAGCGCGATCCCGGCCTTGAGGTTGTGCGGTTCCGGCTCCTGCGGGGCCAGGGCGATGGCGCGCTCCACCACCGGGAGTGCCCTGGCCGGCGAATTGTCGGCGAGCACGGCGGCCAGGACCTGGTGGGTCTGCCAGACGAACGGTGAGATCGACACCGCCTGAGCGGCACTGTGTTCCGCTGCGAGGTGCTGACCACGACGGTTCTCTGCCAGTGCCAGCAGCCGGAGCGGCCAGTCGTTGCCGGGGTCGGTGCGGTGGGCCCTGCGGGCGAACTCGGCCGCGGCGTCCGGACGCTGCAGCGCCATCTCCGCGCGGGCGGCCAGGCAGAGCGCGCGGGTGTTCTGCGGGTCGTCGGCCAGCACGGCGGACACCGCCCGCATCGCGTCGGCGGGCCGCTCGAGGTCGAGCAGGTGGTCCGCCCGGTCCAGCTGCGAGCCCGGGTCGCGCTCCGGGTTCACCAGCGCCGCACCCGCTTGAGGTACTCGCGCAGCTCGGCGTAGCTGTTGTCCGCGTCGGCGAACATCACCACGTTGCGGGCGGTGTCCAGCCAGTCGCCGATCGACGGGCGGACCTCACCGCGGGCCGCCAGCAGGTCGTTCATCCCGATCATCCGCGGGGTACCGGTCCGCGCGCTGTCCAGCAGGGCCCGTTCGGCGCCCGACTCGCAGAGGTGCTGCAGGTCCGCCCCGGAGAACCCGTCGGTGGCCCGGGCCAGCGCCGCCAGGTCGATGCCCTCGACCGGTCGGTGCCGCAGGTGGTACCGCAGCACCGCCTCCCGCGCCGGCTGGTCCGGCGGCAGCACGAGCAGTGTCCGGTCGAGCCGGCCGGGACGGCGCAGGGCCGGGTCGACGTCCCACGGCTGGTTGGTCGCGGCCAGCACGAACACGCCCTCGTTGGCGCCGTTCACCCCGTCCATCTCGGTCAGCAACTGGTTGACCGCGCCGCGCATGGCGGTGTTGCGGGTCTGCGTCCGGCGCTGCCCGAGCGCGTCGATCTCGTCGAGGAACAGCACGCAGGGTGCGCTGCGGCGGACCAGCTGGAACAGCTCGGCGACGTTGCGCTCCGAGGAACCCACGTAGATGTCGAGGATGTCGGACAGTCCCACGCTGACGAACCCGGCGCCCAGTTCCCCCGCCACCGCCTTGGCGATGAAGGTCTTGCCGCAGCCGGGCGGCCCGTACAGCAGCAGACCGCCGCGCAGGCTCTTGCCGTACAGCCGGCGCAGTTCCGGATTGCGCATCGGGGCCAGGAACGCGGCCTCCAGCCGCTCCTTCACCTGCGACATCCCGCCGACGTCGGCGAGTGTCACCCTGGCCTGCTCCACCTCCCAGGCCGCGCCGGTCGGCTGTTCCCGCTCGGCGTCCAGGAACATCGGATGGGCGATGTCGCCGATCTGCTGTTCCGCGGCCGACCAGTCGAAGCCGGGCCCGGGCACTCCGGTCGGTGAAGCGGGTGAAGCCGGCGCAGTCGGTGACATCGGCGTGGTCTCGGGACCCGGAGTCGCCGTGTCGTGGGGAGCCGTCTCGTGGGTGGGCGTGTCGTGGGTGGGCACACCGGGGCCGCCACCCGAACCCCCACCGCCGAGCGCCTGGGCCATCAGGGCGCGGGCGGCCGCCGACCCGGGATCCCGGGCAAGAGCAGCGGCGCACTCGGCGATCGCCTCCGGCACCTGCCCGCCCTGAAGCAGCACCCCGGCCAGGTGCAGCCGCAGCGGCAGGTCGTCGGGGGCCGCGTCCACCGCCCGGCGGAGGCTGGCGATCAGCTGCGGGTCCACGGCGCCAACGTACGTGATGCCCCGGCACGCCCGCGTGTGGTTGCCGCACACCCCCGCCACCCTTGCGCCGGACATCCGGCGTCGTCGATCGGATCCGTTGCGCCACAAGAGGTCCGACCGGCATCTGAGGCCGGCCGGTACCGCCGGGCGACGGCCGCCGCTGCTTCGCCGGCCGGGCCCGTCCCCATCCCGGTCGGCTTCGGTCCGGCTCTATGTCGGACCGGCCGTGCGTCGGACCGGTCCGCGCTGACTCAGCCGGAGCGCCCCGGCCACAGCCCACGGAGCCTGTGCACGAGGTTGGCCCGTGCCGTCGTCCCGCTGTTCCGCCGGGCGATGGCGACGGTGAGCGCGGTCGCGAAGGCGCACCAGGCCGGGTACGGGGCAAGGGCGATCGCCGCCCGCCGGTCCAGGGCAGCAGCCCGACGGACCAGATCGGCCGAGCTCAGCGTCAGCGCAGCACATTCGACAGCCGCCGGCCACGGCCGCCGCGCGGCGAAGAACAGTGCGTTCCACCCGGCGTTCAGCACGAGGTTGGCCCCCAGCGCCACGGCGAATCCGCGCCCGGCATCCTCGTCGCCGGACTCGTGCGCCGCGTCGAGCACCGCCGCCGACGCCACCGCGATGTCCGCGTACAGCGGAGTCCAGACCAGCGGGTAGGCCGGCGGGGGCGGCTGCCAGGCGGGTGTCCGCAACGTCCGGTACCAGGCGGAACCCGGATCGGTGGCGAGCCCGCCGATCACTGCGGTCAGCGCCACCGCCGCTCCCGTCCGCACCAACGTCGTCGCGCGCATCGTGACATCGACCTCCCGACTCCCCGGCGGTGACCCACCACCGGCGTGCGGGTTCCCGTTCCGGGATCCCGCACACCCTCTCCTGTGTCCAGCCCGGCGGATCCATCCGCCTGCATGCGCTTTCCATCCGCCCGCATACGCCTTCGGCCTCTCGGAACCGGGCTTTCGCAACTGCAGAAATGCACAAAAACTCACGGTGAGCGACCGTGTCCGGACCGCAGTCGATCGCAGCGACAGTGCGACGAGACCCCGCGCAGCGACAACAACGTGACCTGGCTCGCTCCATCGGCCTCGATCCGACAGGGTCGATCGCCGCTCCTTCGAGTGAATCGGCGACGATCGGGGTAAAGCTGTGCTTACACTGCGTGCTGTACCGAAGGTGGTCGTCCACCGGTCGGCCGGATCCGCGGGGGCGGGTCCCGGTCATACCAACGGCCTCGATCGGAACATCCGCATTCGTGCGCGTCGAGGGGAACGGGATGGCAACGGAGCCGAAGGTCATCATCGCGGGGGAATCCCACGAGGTGGCGCTGGTCCACGAGGTACTCACGGCCGCAGGCCTGACGGTCGCGGGCCATACGGATGAAGAGTCGGGCGTCGACCCTCTCGGCCCGTCGGTGCCGGGCGCTGCCATCGGAGTCGTCGCCCAGACCGACGCCGCGCACATCCCCGGACGGATCATGACTCTCCGTGCCGACCCGCGGGTGTCCCGGATCGTCGTGTTGTCCACCGATCACGACCCGGAGTCCCTGATCGCCGCGGTCGGCGCCGGAGCGGACGGGTGGATCCGGCCGGACATGCCAGCCGCATCGTTGCGCCGCGCCCTGCTCGCCATCCACGACGGTGAGAGCGGCTTCTCCCGCCGACACGTCGGCTTCCTGGTCGATGCGATCCGGCTGGCCGGAGTGATCCCGCCGCCGGATCCGACCGCGGATCTGACTCCCCGGGAGCGGCAGATCTACTCCGACCTCGAGGCCGGCCGTTCCACCAAGGAGATCGCCGCCCGACTCGAGGTCTCCGAGGCCACCGTGCGATGGCATTCGGCGCGGCTCCGGCGGAAGGTCGGCGTCGGCGCGAACCCGACGGCCGACATGGTCGGAACGGACACAGCGGACGCTGCGGACAACGATGTCGCGATCGGGCGCCGACCACCGGTCCACGCCCGTGGACACGGGCTCCCGGAGCAGAAGCGGCACGAGGACCTGCCGTCCCGGCCGGGTCACAGCAGCACCCGCCGCGACTCGGCGAACCGGTGGGCGACCCTCGGGCGCGCGGAACTGCGGGTGGCGATGCTGGTCGCCGACGGCCTCACCAACCAGGAGATCGCCGACCGCCTGTTCGTCTCGAAGCACACGGTGGACTCCCACCTCAAACACGCCTTCGCCAAGCTGCAGGTCCGGTCCCGGGTCGACCTCACCAGGTTGGTACTGGCCCTGGACGCGGCCGGCCCGCGGATCTGAGCTTCCGCTCCCCCTCGACCCACTCCTCCCCCGACCCACTTCCCCCCCGGCGCACGTTCTGGCCGACCAACCCGCACCGGCGTCTCCGCCGCACACGGGAACGCCCGGTCGATCCTCTCGGATCGACCGGGCGTTGTCGGTTCAGCCGCGGGTCAGTTGACCGGGATGATCTCGATCGCCGTCACCTTGGCGTTCTCGATCCGCCGGATGAAGTCGATGGTGACCTCTCCGTCGGCGACGGTCGTCTGGAACTCCCGGACGATCGCCTTGTTCGCACCCGCGGCCTGCGCCCAGATGTCGAAGTTGGTGAGCACCGTGGTGTTCTCCAGCCGGACGTCGAAGGTGCGCTGGTTGGCGCCCGTCTTGTTCAGCTCGGCGAAGTGCAGCCGCACCCGGTAGGCACCGTTCTCCACCGGGACGGAGAACCCGAAGGCCCGCGCCCCGACCGGGGTCCCGTAGGTCTGACCTCCGGTCCACTCCGACTGGAAGATGGCGTTGTTCATGCCGGCCGGGATGCCCGTGATGGTGTTGGCCTGTGAGTACGCCCCGCCACCCGACACCCAGCCCGAGCAGTTCGGGACCGAGGTGCAGCGGGTCCAGGTGACCCCCGAGACCGACTGCGCCCCACCACCGGCGTTGATCCGGATGGTCGGCCGGTTCGCCGCCGGCCGGGTGGCGTTGACCGTGGCCGACCGCACCGACTCGTTGCCGGTCTGGTCCACCGCGGTGACCTGGTAGTACGACGCCACACCGGTCGGAGCCGCCGCGTCGAGGTACGACGTGCCCGTCACCAGGGCGGTGTTCACCTTGGTGTAGGTGCCGGTCGCCGAGGTCGAGCGGTACACGTTGTACCCGGCCAGGTCCGAGGCGGTGTTCGTCGCCCAGTTGACCGTGACGCCGCCCGCGGCGCCGGTCGCCGCCACCCCGGTGACCGCACCCGGGGGTGTGGTGTCCGGTGTGGTGACCGGGAGGATCTCGATCGCCGAGATCTTGGCGTTCTCGATCCGCTTCATGAAGTCGATCGTCACCGCACCGTCGGTGATGGTGACCGGGAACTCCCGGACGATCGCCTTGTCGATACCGCCGGCCTGCACCCAGATGTCGAAGTTGCTGAGGACGGTGGCGTTCTCGATCCGGACGTCGAAGGTCCGGGTGTTCGCCGCCGTCTTGTTCAGCTCCGCGAAGTGCAGACGCACCCGGTAGGAACCGTTGGTCACCGGCACCGAGAACCCGAAGGCCCGGGCACCGACGGTGATTCCGCTACCGCCGGTCCACTCCGACTGGAAGATGGTGTTGTTCATCCCCGCCGGAATGCCGGTGATCGTGTCCTGCTCGGAGTAGGCGCTGCCGCCGGAGACCCGGTTCGAGCAGTTGCCGACCGAGGTGCAGACCGACCACACCGTGCCGTTCACGTTCTGCGTGCCACCACCGGCGTTGATCCGGACGGTGGTGCCACCGCCGGGGGCCGCCGGCCGGGTGGCCTGGACGGTCGCCGACCGCGCCGACTCCTGGGCCGCCGTGTTGACCGCGGTGACCTGGTAGTACGACGTGCCGACCGGGGCCCCGGTGTCCGAGAAGGACGTGCCGGTGATCAGCCCGGTGTTCACCAGGGTGAACGTGCCGGTCGCCGAGGCCGAGCGGTACACGTTGTACCCGGCCAGACCCGTTGCGGTGGAGGCGGTCCAGGTGACCGTGTTACCGGTCGCCGCACCGCTGGCCGCGACCCCGGTGACCACCGGCGGCGGGGTCGGCGCCGTGGTCCTGGTGCCGTTGACCGTGGCGGACCGCACCGACTCGTTGCCGGAGTTGTCCACCGCGGTGATCTGGTAGTACGACGTCCCCACCGGGGCCGAGGTGTCGGAGAACGAGGTCCCCGTCACCAGGGCGGTGTTCACCTTGGTGTAGGTGCCGGTGGCCGACGACGCCCGGTACACGTTGTAGCCCGCCAGGTCCGTGGCGGCCGAGGCACCCCAGGTGAGGGCGACGGCCGTCGTGGATCCGGTGGCCGCGACGCCGGTGACCACAGCCGGCGGGGTGGTGTCCGGCCGGGTCGCGGTCACCGTGGCCGAGCGGGCCGACTCGTTGGCCGAGGTGTCGACCGCGGTCACCTGGTAGTACGACGCGACACCCTGCGGCGCGGTGGTGTCCGAGAAGGACGTCCCCGTCACCAGTGCGGTGTTCAGCTTCGTGTAGGTGCCGGTGGCCGACGACGCCCGGTAGACGTTGTAGCCGGCCAGGTCCGTCGCCGGGTTCGCGGTCCAGCTGACCGTGATCCCGGTGGTCGACGCTGTCGCCGCCACCCCGGTGGTCACGCCCGGAGGCGTGGTGTCCGGCCGGGTCGCGTTCACCGTGGCCGAGCGGGCCGACTCGTTGGCCGAGGTGTCCACCGCGGTGACCTGGTAGTACGAGGCCACGCCGACCGGGGCCGACGTGTCCGAGAAGGACGTGCCGGTCAGCAGTGCCGTGTTGACCTTGGTGTAGGTCCCGGTCGCCGAGGAGGCCCGGTACACGTTGTAGCCGGCCAGATCCGTTGCGGCCGAGGCCGTCCAGGTCAGGGCGATGCCCGTTCCGGAACCGGTCGCGGTGACCCCGGCGACGACGGCCGGCGCGGTGGTGTCCGGCCGGGTCGCGTTCGCCGTGGCGGAGCGGGCCGACTCGTTGCCGGTCTGGTCCACCGCGGTGATCTGGTAGTAGGAGGCGACGCCCTGCGGAGCGGCGGTGTCCGAGAAGGACGTGCCGGTCAGCAGTGCCGTGTTGACCTTGGTGTAGGTCCCGGTCGCCGAGGACGCCCGGTACACGTTGTAGCCCGCGAGATCGGTGGCGGTGGAGGCGGTCCAGGCCAGGGCGATGCCCGTGGCCGAGCCCGTCGCCGTCACCCCGGTGACCGCGGCCGGCGGCGTCGTGTCGGGGGCGGTGGTCGGGATGATCTCGATCGCCGAGATCTTCGCGTTCTCCACCCGCTTCATGAAGTCGATCGTCACGGCACCGTCGGTGATGTTCGCGGTGAACTCACGGACGATCGCCTTGTCGATCCCACCTGCCTGCACCCAGATGTCGAAGTTCGACAGCACGGTGGCGTTCTCCAGCCGGACGTCGAACAACCGGGTGTTCGCCGCCGTCTTGTTCAGCTCCGCGAAGTGCAGCCGCACCCGGTAGAAGCCGTTGGTCACCGGCACCGAGAACCCGAAGGCCCGGGCACCGACGGCCGTCGAACCGCCGCCGGTCCACTCCGTCTGGAAGATGGTGTTGTTCATCCCCGCCGGAATGCCGGTGATGGTGTCCGCCTCCGAGTAGGCGTTGCCACCCGAGACCCAGTTGGAGCAGGCGGTCAGCGAGGAACACGCCGACCAGGTGGTGCCGGACACCGTCTGCGCCGGGCCACCGGTGTTGATCCGGATGGTGGCCGGCAGCGGCGGCGTCACCGAGGCGGTGGCCGAGGCCGCCGACTCGTTCTCCGAGGAGTCGAACGCCCGCACCTGGTAGTACACCGTGGCACCGGTGGTCACCGAGGTGTCGGTGAACTCCGAGGTGGTGGCGGTGCCGATCGCGGTGAAGGTGCCGGTGGCCGAGGAGGACCGGAAGACCCGGTACCCGGCCAGGTCGGCCTCGGTGTTGTCCGCCCAGTCGAGGGTGACCCCGCCGGACCCGGCGGTCCCGGTGAGGGCGGTGGGCGCGGCCGGCGCCGTGGTGTCGGCCGGCGGGCAGCTGCCCTGGCAGAGCACCTCGATGGCGGCGATCGACGGGTAGTCGACGGAGGCCCGGAAGGCCAGGTCGATGGTGCCGCCGACGACCGTCACGTTCGGCACGGTGAGGGTGGTCGCGGTGTTCTGACCGCCTGCGGCGACGTAGATGTCGAAGTTGCGACGCACCGCCGCCCCTTCCACCTCGATGTCGAACAGCCGCTTGCCGGCGGTGTTGTTCGCCGCCGCCCGCTCCGCGAAGTGCAGGCGGACGTCGACCTTGGTCGCACCCTTCGACGGCAGCGTGTAGGTCAGCACCCGCTGGGCCTGCGCCACGTTGCCCACGTTGCCCCGGTAGGTCCGGTACAGCGTGTCGTCGTCGGTACCGGCGATCTCCTGCGGAGCCGTGGTGGCACCCTCGGCGATCGCGGTGGACGGGCCGAAGCGCCCGGTGTCCGGGGTCCAGACCTGGCCCAGCGTGTCGGTGTAGTTGCCGGCACCGGCCACGTCCAGGCGGTAGAGCGCGTCCCGGGCCGCCGCGGCCGCGGTGACGTCACCCGCGGTGATCCCGAAGGAGTCGTAGGTGGCGGTGAACGCCACCCCGCCCTTGTGGGACACCAGGATGCCGCCGGCCGTGCGCTGGCCGAAGACCCGGCCCAGCGACGCGGTCGGGACCTGGTAGGCGGTCGGCATGACCACCCAGGCACCCGTGCCGATCCGGTAGGCACCGCGCACGGTGCCGGCCGCCGGGTCGGCGAGCAGCGCGAGGTCGAGCGAGGTCACCGTGCCCGGCGCCGGGATGGTCACCGCGGTGCCGACAGTCGCGCCGGTACCGCCCATCTCGGCGTACAGCTCGATGCTCGGGACACCGGACTTGTTGATGGCCGCGACCTTGACGAAGTTGTCCTGATCGGTGCCGACCATGATGCCCTGCTGCTCGCTGCCGGCGTTCATCTCCGCCAGCGAGCCCAGCACCCGCCCGGACACCGAGTAGGCGCCGCCGGATCCGTCGAACGGCAGCTGCAGACCGTTCGCCAGGGTGTTGTCGTTGCTGCCGTTGGTGCCGGCGGTCGCCGTGCCCGAGGAGCTCACCGCGAGGGTGCCCGGGGTACCGGTGACCAGGTCGAGCAGCGACGCCTTGTAGGAGTCCGAGCCCACCGTCGTGTCCAGCTTGTTCGGCTGGGTGGACAGGAAACCGGTGCCCTGGCCGTCCTTGTCGACCAGCGTGGTGGCCACGGCCGTGGCGAAGTCCAGCTTCAGCGCGGCCGCACCGGGCAGCGGGAGCGGCGTGGTCGGGTCGACCGCGACCTCCGGCTTGATGTTGGTCACCAGGTAGACGTTGTCCTGGTAGTCGTAGTTGATGCCCGAGTAGTCCATGGACACCAGCCAGGTGTTCGGCACCACCGCACCGCTGCGGTCCCGGACGCTCCAGGCCCGCAGGTGGTGACCGCACGCCCCGACACAACCGTTGGCGTTGTCCACGCCCTGGTTGTTCTTGACCGGATCGCTCCACTCGCCGTCGATCTGGAACCCGAAGGCCCCGGTGGGGCTGAAGGTCCCGGACGCCGGCAGCGTGGTCGAGCCGTTGCGGTGCGGCAGGATGGACTGCCCGTCGACGCCGGCGTGGGTGAGCACGTTGGTGGTCGTGTTGGAGCCCTTGACGTTCCACTTGAACGTCGCCGTGTTGCCCTGCGTGTGGTACGCCGCGAGCTGTCGCACCGAGACCGGCTGCGAGGCATCGGCGCGCAGCCAGTACGGGCTGAGCACCTCGTCACCGCTGGCGGTGACCTTGCCCTGCTGGTTCAGCGGGACACCGGCGGCCGTGATGGTCGTGGTGTACCCGAACAGCCGGGCCAGCTCGGAGAGGTCGGGCTCCTGCCCGCCCTCCGAGATCGACTGCCAGAAGCCGGCCAGCTCGACCGGGACGCTGGGCCGGGCCGGGTCGTCCGACCCGACGGTCAGCGTGCCGTTCCACAGGCCACCGCTGGTGCCGATGGTGGTGGCGGTGAACCGCACCTGCACCGTGAGGGTGCCGCCGACCGCGACCAACGCGGGCAGCGCGGGCGGAGTCACCAGGGTGAACGGACCGGTGACGGCCAGCTCGGTGACGTTCAGCGGATCGGTACCGGTGTTGCGGATGACCAGCGACGTGGTGTCGTGCACCGTGTTCGCCGGGATGAACGGACCGGTCACCGGGTCACAGGCCGCCGCGTCCTTGCACGTCGTCCCCGTCTGCGGGTTCTGGATGCGGTTCATCGTCAGCCGGTCGGAGTACGGGACCCCGTCGGCGTTCTCGAGCGTCAGCACGGCCTTGCTGGCACCCGCCGCGACCACCGAGAAGGTGGTGGTGGCGGACGTCGCCAGGTTGCCGGCCACGTCCTGGGCGCGGGCCCGGACGGTGTGCGTGCCGACCGTCGTCACCTCGACCGGGGCGGTGTAGGGCAGGAAGGCCCCGCCGTCCAGGCTGTACGAGGTGCCCGCGACGCCGCTGCCGGTGTCGGAGGCGACCACGGTGATGGTGGCCTTGTTCTTGTAGACCCCGGCCGAGGCCTGCAGGCCCGACACGGCGGCCGAGACCGTGGGCGGCGTGGTGTCCGCCCCGGTGACCGGCCGGTCGATGTCCAGGAACGTCAGCTTGGTGTTGGTGCCACCGGTGGCGTCGACGGTGATGAAGCCGTCGGTGACGGTCACCTGGACGGTCCCGGTGCGGAAGGCATCGGCGGTGGTGGGGGCGAAGTTCGCGATCGCGGTCTGGCCCTCCACCTGCACCCGGTGCACCGAGTCGGTGAAGTTGGAGTCACCGACACCGACGGTGACCGTGTAGGTCCCGTTCGGCACCGCGTACTGCCAGGCGCCCGGGCCGGCCGGGGACTGGGTGGCCGTCGGCTGCATCAGGATGACCGTCCGCAGCTTCTGATCGACGGTGCCGGCCCGGTCGCGGGTCTGCGCCGTCATGTCCATCGGCGTGGTGGTGCCCGGGGTGACCCAGCCGAAGCCGCGCGCCGCGGTGAAGGCGGCGCCGGTGTCGGCCGTGTAGCCGGTGGCGACGGTGGCGGTGGCCGGCTGGAAGTCGATGCGGGCGATCGGGGTGCCGGACCCGCCGCTGCCGGCCGGCGTCACGCCGGTCACCAGGAACACGTAGTCCTGGTAGTCGCCGTTCGACGCGTCCTCGAACGTGACCAGGTAGGTGTTCGGGATCAGCACACCCGCGCGGTTCTTGGCCGGGTAGGTCCGGACCGCATGCGGCGTACCGGTGTTCAGCCCGTCCTGGGTGTAGCTCTTCCGGTTGAAGGACAGCGAGTCGACGTAGAAGCCGAACGACGCGGTGCCCGGGTCGAAGGAGCTGCCGCCGCCGGCCACGACGGCCGGGTTGAGCGTCTGCTCCTGGTCGAGCGCGATCGTCGCGACCTGGTTCGTCTGCGGGTCACCCGCGTTCGGCAGGTACCAGCCGAACGGCAGCAGCTCGTCCGGCGAGTACCGGGCGACCGGGGTCATCGTGACCGGCGCGGCGCCGGCCTTGACGAACAGCGGTGCGGTGACCTCGTCGCCGATCGGGGTGGGCGAGACGCCGAGGATCAGCCCGGTCCCGCCGACGTTGATCGGGTAGCCGAGGGTGTCGACGACCGCCTTCAGCGGCGGCTCGTTGTTGCCCTGCTCACCGGTGGTGGCGAGGCCGTAGACCCCGACATCCGTGGTCGGCGAAGCGGTGTCGTCGGAGACGAAACGGACCGCTGCGGACAGCGAACCCACCTCGGCGGCACCCGGCTTGAACGCGACGGTGTAGGTCGCGGTCGCACCGACGGCCAGCGACTGCGCGCCACCGGTGAGGGTGAACGAGCCCGCGTTGGTGCCGGTCAGGGTGACGGAGGAGATGTTCAGCGGCGTGGTGCCGGTGTTGGTCACGGTCAGCGGCTTGCCGGCCGTGGTGTTCCCGCGCACCCCGCTGAAGACGAGCTCGGACGGGGTGACCGAGAGCTTCCCGGCGCCGGTCAGGGCAGCCGGCTTCACATTGGTCACCACGAACGCCGCGTCCTGGAAGTCGACGCCGGTCGGCACGTCCTCGGGCGCGATGATGTACGCGTTCGCGACCAGGGACCCGTCCGGGTTCTTCATCGGGTACACGCGGATCTTGTGGTTGTTGCCGCCGGTCGCCCAGGTGTTCAGGGCGTCCTCGCTGTACGCCACCCGGCCGGACAGGCCCGGGAAGGTGACGTCGAAGCCGAACGGCGTCTCCAGGTCGTACTCGCCGACGGTCACGACCTCCGGCAGCACCTGCTGGTTCGAGGTGTTCGGGCCGTTGAACAGCACGGTCCGCGCCGACGGGTCGGCGGTCGAGTGCGCGGCGACGATCGCCACGTTCGGGTTGCCGGCCGGTCCGGCGGGGCCGAACAGGGACAGCGGGGTGATGCCGACGACACGGTCGAAGAGTGCCTTGGTGAACGAGGTCACGGCGACCTCCTCACCGATCAGCGCGTTGCCGACCGGCATGTCGTTGTTCGTCGGATCGGGATCGCCGACGTTCACCGGGATCTGGAGGGTGTCCAGGATCCACTGCAGCGACGGCTCGTTGGTGCCGCCGGTACCGATGGTGCCCAGGCCGCGCAGGGTGACCGAGGTGGTCGGCGTGGTCGGGTCGTTGGTGGCCAGCACGAGCGTGCCACCGCGCGGTCCGGGGACCGTGGGGTTGAACGTCACCGGGAAGGTGACGGTCGCGCCCGGGGCCACGGTGGTCGGCAGGGTCGGGCCGCCGGAGCGGGCGAACAGGGCCGCGTCGGCACCGGAGAAGGTGGCGCCGGTGATGGTCAGCGGCAGGCCGCCGATGTTCTTCACGGACACGTTCTTCGCGGCACTGGCTGCGCCACCGGCGACCTCGGTGAAGACCACGCGCGGCGTGGCCTCCGCCTTCGGCGCGCTGCCGCCGCCCTGCGGCTTGAGCAGCTTGATGCCGGTGGTGGCCGGGTTGTCGGTCAGCTCGGACACGTACAGGTTGCCGGTGGTGACGTCCTGGGCGATGTCCAGCGGCTGCCGGAACCCGGTGAAGCCGGTGATGCCGGTGACGGCGTCGGAGACCCCGCCGTTGCCGGTCACCGAGAAGGCGACGATCTCCTGGTTCGCGCTGTAGCGGACCACGATGACGGCACCGGCCAGCTTGCCGCCGAAGGCGACGGTGTTCTTGTACTCGATGGTGCCGTTCGCCGAGGCGTGCAGACCGGCGTCGTGGACGCCCGCCAGGTCGTAGTTCGGATCGGACGGGGTGCCCAGCGGGTAGGCGTTCACCTTGAACAGCGGGTTGCCGGTGTAGCCGGCCGGGTTGCCGGCGTTCAGCACGTACTCGCAGCGGACCGGGTTCGGGTGGCCGTAGTACTTGCCCTGCTTGACGTCGAACAGGTAGTCCGTCTCCGCTTGCTGGTTGTTGCCGATGGCCGGCACGTTCGGGCCGGTGTAGCCGCCGTCCGGCCGGTTGGCGCAGGAGGCCGGCAGGGTGGCCGGGGTGGCCGGGGTGGCGCCACCCGCGGCGGAACCGTTGGTGCCGGAGTACAGCCGGCCGTTGGAGTGCCAGATCAGGTCGAAGGCGTTGCGGATACCGGTGGCGTACAGGGTGAGCGGGGCGCTCGCCGCGTACGGGTTGTAGGCGCCGGCGTGGGCCGGGACACCGCCCCGGGCCGGGATCGTGCCCATGTCCGGGGTCGCGACGTCGAGCGGCAGCGCACCCAGCTTGGCCGGGTCCAGCTCCAGCACGGAGGCGGACAGCAGGTGCTCGTCCCGCTTCCAGGTGCCGTCCAGGGCGCCCATGGCGTTCATCGAGCCCTGCGTGATGTAGAGCTTGCCGTCCTTGAACGCGATCGAGTTGGTCTCGTGGTCCTTGATCGACCGCGGCAGGTTGACCACGACCTCCTGGTAGTTCTCCAGGTTCGGACCGGTCAGCTTCGCCACCGCGCCGGTGAAGTCCGGCACGTTCGCGCCGAGATAGGCGTAGTTGTCGGTGATCCAGAGGATCAGGTTGTCCGCCGTGGACGCCGGGTCGAAGGCGAGGCCGATGATGGTCCGGTTCGGCGCACCCTCCCAGCCCGCGGTCGAGGCATGGGTACGGACGGTGTTGATGGTCTCCCGGTTGGCCAGGGTGCCGTCGGCGTTGATGGTCCAGCGGTAGATCTGGCCGTAGATGCTGCCGGCGTAGAGCTTGCCGTCCGGCCCGATCACCAGCGAGGTGTAGCTGGCACCGGTCGCGGCGCCCGACTCGAGCTTGTCGAAGGCGACGCCGCTGAAGTCACCGCCGCCGCCACCGGTGGTGGTGGCCGTGGTGAAGACGCTGGAGAACGGCAGGAACGCGCGGCCGCTCTTGTCCTTCACGTTGGAGGTGATGGTGAACCGGTAGAGCGTGCCGGCCGCCAGCGGGGCCGCGGGCAGGAACGACACGGTGTCGCCGCCACCGCTGGTGGCACCGGTGCCCGCGACGCGGGCCCCGTCGGACACCCGGGTGAGCGTGACGTTGTTGCCGCCGAGGGTGGTCTCGTCCACGGCGCCGGTGTCGGCGTTGAGCGAGTTGTCCGCGGTGACGGTGGTGTTGTCCACGACCGAGGTGGCCAGGTTGCCAGGGCTCACGGCCGTGGTGAACGGACGCCCACCGCGGTCGAGCGCGGCGATGTCGGCGTACAGGAACTTGGTGTTGGTGCCACCGGCCGGGCTCAGGGTGAGCCGGCCGTCGGTGACGGTCACGGTGCGGGAGGCGATCGAGTACTTGCTGCCCGAGGCCGGCACGAAAGCGGCCACGGCGTTCTGGTTCTCGATGTTCAGCCAGTGCGAGCTGTCGATGGCGGTGCCGGCGTCACCGACACCGACGGTGACCTCGTAGGAGCCGTTGGGCACGGCGATCTCCCAGGCGCCCGGTGTGTGCACGCCGGTGGTCACCGAGGGGGCCAGCTGCGAGTGCACCAGGGTGGCCAGGCGCAGGTCCGGCTCGTTCGCCGACGGGCTCGCGGTGTTGCGGTTGCGGCCGTTGCCCTCGAGCGAGAGCGGGGTGTTGGTACCGATGTTCACCCAGCCGTAGGTCAGACCTGTCCCCTGGTCGCCCTCGGTCCGGGCGCCGAACGCCTGGCCGTGGTCGTCGACGTAGCCGGCCGGCGGTGTGGAGGCGGCGTCCTGGAAGTTCACCTTGACGGCGAAGTTGTTGCCCGCTCCGGCGGCCGGGGTGACCGTCGCCGAGACGGAGGCCGGCGATTCGTTGCCGGCGGCGTCGACCGCGGTGACGACGTAGCGATAGGTGGTGCCGTTGGTCAGGCCCGACTCCGAGAAGCTCGGCCCGGTCAGCAGGTTGGTGTTGCGGCGGGTGTCCGGGCCGGGCACGACGACCGCGCCGGTGCCGCCGTAGACGTGGTAGCCCACGACGTCGAGGTCGGCCGGCGGGGTCCAGGTGAGGGTGGACGAGGCGTTGCCGGCGATCCCGGTCAGACCGGTCGGCGCCGCCGGGGCCTGGGTGTCCGGCGCGATCGGGCCGGCACCGACGACGGTGACCCAGTTGAGCTTGGTGTTGTTGCCGCCCAGGGCGTCGATGGTCAGCCGGCCGTCGGTGACGTCGACGGTGGCGGTGGCGGTGCCGTACTCGTTCGCGGCGGTGGCCTGGAACTGGTTCAGCAGCGTCACGCCCTCGGCGCGGATGGTGTGCTTGCTGTCGTAACACGGTGCGGCACAGCCGGTCTTGGCGGCGCCGGGCTGGTCACCGACCGAGACCCCCACGGTGTAGCGACCGTTGGGCACGGCCAGCTCCCAGGCGCCGGGGGTGAAGGTCCCGTTGCCGGTGGGCAGCGGGACGATGTCGCCGTACTGCAGGTGGATCATCCGGTTCTGCAGGTCGGTGACGGTGGTCCGGGTGCGCAGCCGGGTGTTCGCGGTGAGATCCAGCGGGGTGTGGTTGGCGCTGGTCAGGGTGTCCTGGCGGACCCAGCCGCGACCGGCGGCGTCGGTCCAGGCGGCACCGATGTCCTTGGTCCAACCGGCCGGCACAGGGGCGGCGTCGGTCTGGAAGACGTACTTGACGTCCAGGCCGGCGGCCGGCACCGCGGCCGACACCTGGTTCGAGGCAACGGATTCGTTGTTCGAGGTGTCGGAGGCGGTCACCACGTAGTACGAGGTGGTGCCAGGGGTCGCCGAGCTGTCGACGAAGGTGGTCCCGGTGAGCAGGGTCCCAGTCAGCTTGGTGCGGGCACCGCCGGCGGTCGCCGAGCGGTAGACCGAGTACCCGGCGAGATCGCCTGCGGTGACAGCGGTCCAGGTCAGCGACACGGCACCGTCGGCGACGGTGGCGGTGAGCCCGGTCGGCGCCGCGGGAGCGGTGGTGTCCGGGGTCGCGGTCGGCACTGCGCTCACCGCGGCCGACGCGGCGGCCCGGTTGCCGAGCGTGTCGTAGGACACGATCTGGTAGTACACCCGGACGCCCGGATCGAGATCGGTGTCCAGGAAGGTGCGGCCGGCGGTGCGGAGAACGATGCCGATCAGGTTGTTCTCGTCACTCGCCGGTGTTGCGGAGGTACCGCGGTAGATCCGGTAGCCGCGGAAGTCGGCCTCGGTGTTGGCGGCCCAGGTCAGGGTCACGCTCTGGATGCCGGCGGTGGCGACCAGACCCGTGGTGACGGCCGGCGGGGTGGTGTCGGCCGGGGTGGCGGACGCCTCGTTGGACTGCTGCGAGACGTTGCCGGCGAGATCCCGTGCGACGATCACGTAGTAGTAGGTGTTCGTGTTCAGCGCGGTGGCGTCGACGTAGGACGCGCTGGTCGAGGCGGCGGTGCCGATCTCGACGCCGGCGGCGCCCGGGGTGGCCGACCGGTAGACGGTGTAGCCGGCCAGGTCGTCCTCGGTGTTAGCGGTCCACTGCAGCGTCACCTTGGCATCGCCTGCGGTGGCGGTGAGGCCGGTCGGGGCGGCCGGTGCGGTGACATCCGGTGCGGGGGTGGGCTCCACGGACTTCTCGGCGGAGGCCGGGGACTGGTTGCCGGCGTCGTCCAGTGCGGTGATCACGTAGTAGTACGTGGTCCCGTTGGTCAGACCGGTGTCGTCGAACTGGGCGGCGGTCGGCGAGGCCACCAGGTTGGCGGCCTCGACGGACACCGGGCTGGTGGTGCTGCGGTACACCCGGTACCCGGTGAGATCGCCCTCGGTGGACGGGGTCCAGCGGACCGTCGCGGAGGCATCGCCCGCGGTGACGGTCAGCCCGACCGGCGCGGCCGGGGCGGTGCTGTCGGCCGGGGTGGCGTCCACCTCGGTGGAGGCGTCGGACTCGTTGCCCTTGGTGTCGATCGAGGTGATGACGTAGTGGTACGCAGTGCCGTTCACGACCGAGGTGTCGGCGAGCTGGGTGGCGGTCAGCGGGGTCGCGGTGATGCGGTTGGCGGCGCTGGTCGCGACCGGGGTGCTGGTCGACCGGTAGACGTGGTAGCCGGCGAGATCGGTGGCGGTGACCGCGGTCCAGGACACGGCGACGGTGCCGTCACCGGCGGTCGCGGTCGCACCGGTCGGGATCGCCGGCGGGGTCAGGTCGGTCGGCTCGACGATGATGTAGTTGATCTTGGTGTTGGTGCCGCCGGTGGCATTGAAGGTCAGCCGGCCGTCCGTCACCTGCACGGTGACGGTCTGGATGTCGAACTCCTTGGCCGCCGTGCCCTTGAAGGCATTGATGGCGGTGGTGCCCTCGACCTTGATGGTGTGAGTGGAGTCGTAGCAGGGGGTGACACAGGAGGCGGTGGCCGAACCGGGCTGGTCGCCGGCGCTGACGGTCACGTCGTAGGTGCCGTCTGCGACGGCGATCTCGTAGTCGCCGCGGGTCTTGGTGCCGGTGAAGGAGCCCGGGATGTCGGCGGAGGCCATGTGCATCAGGCCGCGCTGCAGGTCCGGAACTCCCGCCCGGGGATCGCGGAACCGCCCGTTGTTCACCAGGCTGGTCGGGGTGTGGGTGCCGACGGCGACCCAGCCGCGGCCGGCCGAGTTGGTGAAGCCCTGGCCGAAGTCCTTGTCGTAACCGGCAACGTTGCCGGCGGTCTCGCTGCCGAAGTTGATCTTGATGGGCAGTTCGGCCAGTGCCGGGGAGGCCGCATCCGGTGTGGCCGAGACGGTCGAGGAGGCCACCGACTTGTTCCCGCCCTGGTCGACGGCGACCACGGCGTAGTAGTAGGTGGTGGTGTTCTCGGCGGTGGTGTCGGTGAAGGCGCTCGTGGTGAGTGCGGTGGCGCCGTTCAGCGGGGTACCGGTGGTCGCGACGGTGGACGTGGTGGAGCGGAACACGTTGTAGCCGGCGATGTCCGACTCGGTGTTGTCCGCCCAGTCCAGGGCCACCGAGTGGTCACCGGCGGTCGCGGTCAGCGCGGTCGGGGCGGCCGGCGGAGCATCGGCCGGGGTCTGCGCGACGGTGATGTAGTTGAGCTTGGTGTTCTTGCCGCCGTTGGCGTCGACGCTCAGGAATCCGTCGGTGACCTGCACGGTGGCGGTCTTCACCTGGAACTTCGTGGTCGCGGTCGGGACGAAGTTGTCGACGACGCGGGTGCCTTCGAGGTTGATGACGTGCGAGGTGGCGTCGGTGCCGACCTGGAAGTCGCCGACGGAGACGGTGACGTCGTAGGAGCCGTTGGGCACCGCCAGCTGCCACTTGCCCTGGGTCGGAGTACCGGTGGCGCCGGCGCCGTAGAAGCCGATCAGGGTGTTGCCCTGCATGTGGATCGTGGTCATCTGCGTCGGGTCGACCGCGGTCTCACCGGCAGCGGGGGTCCGGGTCCGGCCGTTCGTGATCATGCTCAGCGGTGCGCCGGTCGCGGCGTCGAGCCAGCCGTAGCCACGGACGTTCGCGTAGTTCTGGCCGTAGTCGCCGGTCCACCCGGCCGGCGGCGTCACGTTGTTCTGGAAGTTGAACTTCGCCGGGAAAGTCGTTGCGGCAGGCGTGCCGTCGTCCATCACCGCACCGGTCGCCGCGCCGGCGGAGGCCGTGTTCGGAGCCACCACGTACCAGTAGACCTGACCCTTCACCGCCGTGGTGTCGGTCCAGGTCGAGTCGGTCGGGGTGGCGATGGTGGCACCCGCGGTGTTGACCGGGAGCGTGGTGCTGCGCCACACCTTGTAGCCGGTGGCGCCGCTCAGGTCGTCCCAGTCCAGGCCGATGGAGGTCGCGAACGGGGTGGCCACCAGATTGGCGATCTGCACCGAGTCGATGGTGACGAAGTTCAGCTTGGTGTTCTGGCCGCCCAGCGCGTCGATCGTGAGCCGGCCGTCGGTGACCCTCACCCACACCGTGTTCGCGTTGATGCCGGCCGTCTGGCACCCGGTGGTGCCCGGCTTCGGCATCTGGTTGAAGGCCGTCACGCCCTCGACGTGCAGGACGTGCGACTCGGCGTCGTTGCCCACCTGCGAGTCGCCGACGCCGACGGTCACCTGGTAGTCGCCGTTGGGCACGGCATACTCCCACGCCGCCGGGGTCGCGTCGTTGGTCGTGGTCGTTGCCGGGGCCTGCATGTGGATCAGGGAGCGTTGCCGCTCGGGGAACGAGGCGGCGAGACAGCCGGTCGCGTTGCGGTACCGCGTGTTCAGCGGGATCGCATACGGCACATGGGTTCCCGCCAGGCTGTCCTGCCGCACCCACCCCCGGCCGTCGGCGTCGTTGTACGCAGCGCCGGTGTCCTTGAGGTACCCGGATGCGTTCACCCCTGCCGTGCTGTTGAACTGGTACTTGACACTGATCACCGGATCCGCGGCCGCAGCCGCGGGCGCGAGCAGGGTCTGCGGCAGCACCATGGCGAGGGCCGCGAAGGCGGCGATCGCCGCCTTGGTGCGCCTGCGCAGGGGGCCGGAACGGTGGCCGAACCGGGACGCGGCAGTGCGTGAGGTGGACACAGAAAGCCCCCAGGGAGACGTCGAGTCAAAACGACGTTCAACATCCCTGTGTCCGGTTCGTCACGTCATCGCCAGATCTAGGGGTTCTCGCGTTTGGTCCGCCCCAACACCGGGAACTAACGCGCGCCCCGCACCACTTCCGTGTGACAGAACCGCGGATCAGGCGGTCGTCACCCCGGAATCCGTCGCTCCCGCACCGGTTCCGGTGCCGTCCTGGGGCAGGGTCCCATCGGTGCCACCCTGCGGAAGGGTCCCGTCCTGACCCGTCCCGCCCTGCGGCGGCGTCCCGCCCTGGAATCCGCCGGCCCCGCCCTGGCCGGCGGTCGACCCGGTGGAGACCGAGGTCGCCGTCACCGTGCTGCCGTCGACGGTCCCGATCACGGTCACGGTGTCCCCCACCGCCAGCGACGACACGTCCAGCCCGTCGCCGATCACGTAGGTCCCGGAGAAGCCGTCGGAGGACGCGACCGTCAGCGAGGTCGCCGACACCGCGGTGATCTCGCCGGTCTGCAGCTGCTGCGTGACGACCGCACCGGAGGAGTCCTCGGTGACGAACTGGCCGTGCAGCGCACCGCTGAGCGCGCTCGCGCCGCCAACCGTCCCGCCCATCCCGCCGGCACCGCCGCCCATCTGGCCCCCGCCGAAGCCGCCAGTGCCGCCCATTCCGCCGGTGCCACCGGCACCACCGGGCCCCTGGGCGGTCGCGGTCGTCGCCTCCGACCCGTTGGCCGCGCTGATGGCCACCACACCCCCGACACCGATCACCGCCGCCACCCCGACCGCGGTCAGCGTGCGCGCCATGGTCGACATCTTCCTCTTCGGCGGTGTGGTGCCGGCGGGATCACCGGAAGCGACTGGCACCGGTTCCGGCGCAGCCCCCCAGACCGGGGTCGCATCGGCGACCGTGGTGGTGCCGCCGTCATGGTCCGTGTCGCGGTACTGATCGTTCATCGCAAGGCCTCTCGAGTCCATGGCGCTCCGGTCCGGACCGCCCGCATGACCCCGATGCTGGGTTCCGGCACTGTCCGGTCGCTGTGCGCACCGTCCGGAACCGATGTGCCCCGGCAGACCGGGGCCGGTCCTGTCACCCCTGGTCGGGCGATCCACAGGTACTCCACAGGCGGGAGCAAGCCGCCACACACAGGACGCGCTCAGGATCGTTCCCATGAGCACGAGCACACCGTTCGCCGGCATCACCCCCCGCACCGACGCGCGGGAGGTCCTGCGCGGGCCCGACGGCCGGGCGATCAAGGTCCTGGTCGTCGACGACGAGCAGACCCTGTCCGAGCTGCTGGCGCTCGCGCTCCGGTACGAGGGCTGGGAGGTCCGCACGGCCGCCGACGGCGCCTCCGCCGTCGCCGCCGCCCGCGAGATGCGCCCGGATCTGGTGGTCCTGGACGTGATGCTGCCGGACATGGACGGTCTCGAGGTGCTCCGCCGGATGCGCAACGAGTCCGACCGCACCCCGGTGCTCTTCCTGACCGCCAAGGACGCGGTCGAGGATCGCATCGCCGGTCTCACCGCCGGCGGCGACGACTACGTCACCAAACCCTTCTCCATCGAGGAACTGGTGCTGCGGCTGCGCGCGCTGCTGCGCCGTTCGCACACCGCACTGGCTGCGGACAGCTCCACCATCACCGTCGGCGATCTCAGCCTGGACGAGGACTCCCGTGAGGTGCACCGCGGCGGCGACCTGATCCAGCTCACGGCCACCGAGTTCGAGCTGCTCCGCTTCCTGATGCGGAACGCCAAGCGGGTGCTGTCCAAGGCGCAGATCCTGGACCGGGTCTGGAACTACGACTTCGGCGGCCAGGCCAACATCGTCGAGCTCTACATCTCCTACCTGCGCAAGAAGATCGACGCCGGCCGACCGCCGATGATCCACACCATGCGCGGTTTCGGCTATGTCCTCAAGCCTGCCGCCTGAGATCCCCACTCCCCCGGCAACTCCCGACCGGCCGCCCACCGACCGGCGCACGGCCGGGCGCCGTCCGGTGACCCTGCGCACCAAGCTGATCGCCGGCTTCGTCGGCGTGATCGTGGTGGTCTGCGCAGTCATCGGCGTGGTCACCGAGGTGTTCCTGTCGAACTACCTCGTCCAGCAGGTGGACTCGCGCATCGCGATCACCCAGGACCGGTTCCCGGGCGGCCAGAACGGCTCCGGCAACTCCGGAACGTCGGGCGAGCAGCCGACCTTCGGACCGGGGACGAACCTGACCACCTGCACCACGCAGAACCGCCCGGACCCGGACGGCCTCTTCGCGTGCGTCCAGGACGGCGCGGTCGCCACCGGCTACATCAAGAAGAACTACGACACCGTCGCACTCACCGACGCCGACCGCGCCGCACTGCTCGCGGTCGCCGACGACGGCCGGCCGGTCACCGTGTCGCTGAGCACCGGCGAGTTCCGGGTCGCCGCGAAGACCACCTCCGGTGGCATCACCTTGATCAACGGTGCGTCCCTGGACCAGGTCTCGGACACCCAGGTGCGGCTCGGCATCATCATGGCGGTCGTCGCCGGCGGCGCCATCCTCATCGGCGGCGGCCTGGTCTTCTTCATCGTCCGCCGCTCGGTCCGGCCGCTGGAGCGCGTCGCCGCCACCGCCCGCGCGGTGTCCACCCTGCCGTTGCACACCGGTGAGGTCGACCTGTCGGTGCGCGTGCCGCCCCGGGACACCGACACCCGCACCGAGATCGGCCAGGTGGGTGCGGCTCTCAACCAGATGCTCGGTCACGTCTCCGGCGCGCTGGAGTCCCGGCAGGCCAGCGAGACCAGGGTCCGGCAGTTCGTCGCGGACGCCTCCCACGAACTGCGGACGCCGCTCGCGGCGATCCGCGGGTACGCCGAACTGGCCCGCCGGGGCGAACAGGACCCGGGCACCGTCGGGCATGCGCTGCGGCGCGTGGAATCGGAGTCCGCACGGATGACCACCCTCGTCGAGGACCTCCTGTTGCTCGCCCGGCTGGACTCCGGCCGTCCGCTGGCCCAGGAGGAGGTGGACCTGACGATGCTGCTGGTGGACCGGATGTCGGATGCCCGGGTGGCCGGGCCGGACCACCGCTGGCAGCTGGACCTGCCCGAGGAACCGGTCACCGTGGTCGGCGACGGAGCCCGGCTGCACCAGGTGGTGGCGAACCTGCTGACCAACGCCCGCAACCACACCCCGGCCGGGACCCTGGTCACCGCATCGGTCCGCGAGTACGCGGATGCGGTCGAGATGACCGTCACCGACAACGGTCCCGGCATCCCGGATCACCTGCAGCCGGAGATCTTCGGGCGCTTCGTGCGGGGCGACTCGTCCCGCTCCCGGGCCGCCGGATCCACCGGACTGGGCCTGGCGATCGTCGCCGCGGTGGTGTCGGCGCACGGCGGTACCGTCCGGGTGGACAGCCGGCCGGGCCTGACCCGGGCCACCGTCCGGCTCCCCCGAGGCTGAGCGGGATCCTCAGTCCGCCAGCGTCTGCCGGGCGATCCGGGCCGCCTCGACCTCGAGCCCGGTCGGCCACGGCAGGTCCGGCTTGTGGATCCGTAGCGAGGCCACCCCGTGCAACTGCGTCCAGGCCCGGATCGCCCGCGCGGGGGCGTCCTCCCCCGCCACCGGCCGGATCCAGTCGGTGAGGTCGTCGATCATCGACCAGCCGGGCGTCCCCGGTCCGACCGGATGCCCCAGCCGCTCGGCACTCTCGAACAGCAACTGGTAGGCACCCGGGTTCGCCACCCCCCACTCCAGGTACCGCAGCGCGTGGTCGGCCAGCGCCTCCGCGGTCGGCGGCCCGTCCGGCGCACCGACCGCTGCCGACAGCTGATCGCTGCGGTCCTGCACCACGGCCGTCACCAGGTCGGGCAACGAGGGGAAGTGCTGGTAGACCGCGGTCGGCGAGACCCCGGCCGCCCGGGCCACCGCGCGCAGCGAGAACGGCGGCCCGTCAGCAGGTCTCATCAGCAGGTCACGAGCCGCCGAGATGAGCTCCGACCGCAGCCGCAGGCCCGACCCGCGTGGGTTGGACACCCGGGGTTGTGCAGTCACGATCATCACTGTACACCTGTCAACCAACAAGAGTTAACAGGTGTACAGTCACAGGTGTTCACCGAACTGCCCCGTCACCGCCCAGGAGGAAGACATGCCGTTCACCCCGTCCCGCACTCTGATCACCGGAGCCAGTTCGGGCATCGGCGCCGGTTTCGCCCGGACCTTCGCCGCCCGCGGCTCCGACCTGGTGCTGGTCGCCCGCCGCGAGGACCGGCTGCGCGAGCTGGCGGCGGAACTGACTGCCAGACATGGCATCCGGGCACAGGTGCTGCCGGCCGACCTGGCCGAGCCGGACGCCGGCCGGCTGCTGATCGAGCAGGTCGACGGCGAGGTGGACCTGCTGGTCAACAATGCCGGCTTCGCCACCCACGGACCGCTCGCGGAGTCGGATGCCGCCCGCATCGAGAACGAGATCGACGTCGACGTCCGGGCTCTCGTCTCGCTGACCCGGGCGTTCCTGCCCGGGATGATCGCCCGCCGGTCCGGCGCCATCGTGAACCTGGCCAGCACGGCCTCCTTCCAGCCGTTGCCCGGGATGGCCGTCTACGGGGCGGCCAAGGCCTTCGTCCGGACCTTCTCCGAGGCGGTCTGGCAGGAGGCACGCCCGCACGGGGTCAAGGTGTTCGCGCTGTCCCCCGGGCCCACCCGGACCGAGTTCTTCGACGTGGTCGGCACCGAGTCCGCCGCCGTGGGCACGATGCGCGACGTCGACCAGGTGATCGCCACGGCCCTGCGCGCGCTCGACTCCCGCCGCACCCCTCCGGGTGTGGTGGACGGGCGGGCCAACGCGCTGGTCGCCTGGTCGACCCGGCTGGTGCCGCGCCGGATCCTCATCCCGATGACCGCCCGCATGCTCGGCTGACAGGGCCGGCCGGTCCAGGGGCCGGGTGCCCCACAGCACCGCCACAGTCCGGCCCGCGCACCGGCACAGCACCGGTGCCGACGCTGGTCGTCATGACCACCGATTCCCTTGCTTCGCCGCACCGGATCCGGCTGCCCGACGAGCGCCCGGACCGCAGCGGGGACCAGATCACCACCGACCTGGACATCGTGGTCCCGGTGTACAACGAGCAGCACGACCTCGCCCCGGCCGTCCGCCGACTGCACCGGTACCTGGAGCAGTCGCTGCCGTACCGGTTCCGGATCACCGTGGCGGACAACGCCTCCACCGACGAGACGCCCCGCATCGCCGACGCACTGGCGGAGGAACTCGACCGGGTGCGGGTGCTGCACCTGGCGCAGAAGGGCCGGGGCCGGGCGCTCAAGGCCGCCTGGAGCGGATCCGACGCGACAGTGCTGGCCTACATGGACGTCGACCTGTCCACCGATCTGGCGGCACTGCTGCCGCTGGTGGCCCCGCTGCTGTCCGGCCACTCGGACCTGGCCATCGGCACCCGGCTCGCCCGCACCTCGCGGGTGATCCGCGGGCCGAAGCGGGAGATCATCTCGCGCTGCTACAACCTCATCCTGCGCGGCACGCTCGCCGCCCACTTCTCCGACGCGCAGTGCGGGTTCAAGGCGGTGCGGGCCGATGTTGCCCGGCAGCTGCTGCCGATGGTGCAGGACGACGGCTGGTTCTTCGACACCGAGATGCTGGTGCTGGCCGAGCGTTCCGGCCTCCGGATCCACGAGGTGCCGGTGGACTGGGTGGACGACCCGCAGTCGAGCGTCGACATCGTGCGGACGGCGAAGGAGGACCTGCGCGGGGTGTGGCGGGTGGGCCGGGCGCTGGCCCGGGGCAGCCTCCCGGTGGCATCGGTGCGGGCGCAGCTCGGCCGGGCACCGCTGGACCCGGGGACCGCGGGCGTACCGACCGGGATGACCACCCAGGTGGTGCGGTTCGCGGCGATCGGTGTCGTCTCGACGCTGGCGTACCTGCTGCTGTTCCTGGTGCTCCACTCCTGGACGGGGGCCCAGCTCGCGAACTTCCTGGCACTCGCGATCACCGCGGTCGGCAACACCGCCGCGAACCGCCGGTTCACCTTCGGTATCACCGAGCGGGAGGGTGCCGGCCGACATCACCTGCAGGGCTTCGGGGTGTTCCTGCTCGGATTGGCGGTGACCAGCGGATCACTGGCGCTGCTGGACGCCGCCGCCCCCGATGCGGGTCGGTTGCTGCAACTGACCGTCCTGGTGGTGGCGAACCTGGTGTCGACCGTGCTCCGGTTCGTGCTCCTGCGCGGGTGGGTGTTCCGCAGGCGATGAGACGCGGAGCAGTTCGCGGACCAGGTCCAGCGGGACCCGGACACTGGTCCCCGGCCCGGCGGACACCTCGAGATGGGTGGTCGCCGGGCCGGTCCCGTGCTCCGACCGCACCACCCGGGCCCAGGCGGCGAGGTTCTCCACGACGGTGACGTCGACGTCGCGCAGCAGCGGATGACCGGACAGCGCAACCACCCTGGCCGCCCGCTCCAGCGCCAGGCGTTCCGCCAGGACCAGGGAACGCAGGCAGCACAGCACCGCGGCGAGCGACGCCGCGCCCAGCAGCAGCACGGCGCCGGGCACCCCCAGCAGGGTGATCGCCACCGGGACCACCAGCACCCCGACCAGCAGCATGACCATGTCCAGTCCCTCGAGGGCGGCGAACGCCGGTCCGGCCAGCACGGCCGGCGAGAGTACCTGCAGCAGCGCATGTCCCAGTCCGCGCAGCGCCGCGAGCGCGGCCCCGGCGATGGCCAGCACCCCCAGCAGCACCCAGACCACCGCGGCCGGCGCCAGCCCGGCGACCGCTCCACCGGCGACCGCACCGGCGATGCCGGCGGCCACGGCCAGGTGGCCGCGCCGGGACAGGATGCCGGCCACCGCCCCTCCGGCCAGCGCTCCGCCGCCGAGCGCGGTGGCGTAGTAGGCGGGATCCGCGCCGCTGCCGGGCAGCACCACGATCAACAGGTCGAGGGCGCCGATCAGCATCCCCTCCACCGCGAGCAGGGTGAGCAGCGCCGGCACCCCGCGCTGCGACCGGACCCGCTGCACCACACCACCCATCCGACGCGGTGTTACCGGAACCGGCCCTGAGGCACCGCGCCGCCGATGCGGGACCGCGAGCACACAGCAGGCTGCGATCGCGGTCGCCGCGGCGAACACCACGAACGCCGCCTCCGGTGCCCCACCCGCGACAGCGGCCCCGGTCACCACCGGCCCGGCGAGCATCGCCCCGCCGCCGATCCAGCTCAGCAGCGCCTGGAAAGCACCACGGCGGCGCGGGTCCAGCACCGTGGCCGCGACCGTCGCGCCCAGCGCGGGCCGGACCACCACCGTGGCCATCGAGGCCAGCACGGCACAGGCGTACAGCCCCCACCGACCGGTCGACCCACCCACCGCCACCGCGACGGCGGCACCGCCCAGTCCGGCGGTCATCCCGGCGAGCCCCAGCACCAGGATCCGCACCGCGTTGGCCGGCCGGACCAGCCGGCCGATCAGCAGCGCCACCAGCGCCGCCGGCACCAGCTCCGCGACCAGCACGGCCGAGGCCTCGCGCACCCCGCCGTTCGCCTCCGCCCGGATGGTCACGGCCACCCAGGACCCGAGTTCGGCGACCTGGAAGAGGGCGCACGCCAGCGCCAGCGCGACCGGCGTCCGCAATCTCACCTGGAAGGGACGCACGGCGCCGACCGGACGTACCGGACGGCCGCAGGATTCCGCCGTTCGACGGAGCGGCCGCACAGCAACGACACATCCGGCCCCCAGCGCCCGCTTCGGTGCGGCCCCGACGCTGGTGCGATGACCACCACCGCACCACCTGCCGTCGCCCCTACCGGGGCGCCGGTCACTCCCCCGGGTCCGCACGGGCCCCGGTGGGCCCGGCCCGCGCTGGGCCTGCTGCTGGCCGGTACCGCGGCGCTGTACCTGGTGAACCTGTCCGCCTCCGGCTGGGCGAACGCGTTCTACTCGGCGGCGGCACAGGCCGGATCGGTGTCCTGGAAGGCGTTCTTCTTCGGTTCCTCCGACGCTGCGAACGCGATCACCGTCGACAAGTCGCCGGCCTCCATCTGGTTCATGGCGCTCTCGGTGCGGGTCTTCGGGCTGAGCTCGTTCGCGATCCTGCTGCCGCAGGCGCTGATGGGCGTGGCGTCGGTCGGCCTGCTGTACACGACGGTCCGCCGGGTGTCCGGGGCCGGGGCCGGACTGCTCGCCGGTGCCGCACTCGCACTGACCCCGGTGGCGGCGTTGATGTTCCGCTTCAACAACCCGGACGCGCTGATGGTGCTGGGTCTGGTCGCCGGGGCCTGGGCGATCACCCGGGCGATCGCCACCGGCCGCACGAGGTGGCTGCTGTGGTGCGGCGTGTTCGTCGGCATCGCGTTCCTGGCAAAGATGATGCAGGCCTTCCTGGTGCTGCCCGGGTTCGGCCTGGCGTACCTGGTGGCCGGACCGCCGCGGCTGCGCCGCCGGATCGGGCAGCTCGCCGCGGCCCTGGGCGCGATGGTCGTGGCCGGTGGGTGGTGGGCCGTCGTGGTCAGCCTGTGGCCGGCCGACGACCGGCCGTACATCGGCGGTTCCCAGACCAACTCGGTGTGGGACCTGCTGCTCGGCTACAACGGCTTCGGCCGGCTCACCGGCGACGAGGTCGGCAGCGTCGGCTGGCAGGACTCCAGTTCCGTCACCAAGCTGATCGACTCGGAGATGGGCGGCCAGATCGCCTGGCTGCTGCCGGCCGCACTGATCGGACTGGTCACCGTCCTGGTGCTGCGCCGCCACCGACCACGGACGGACCAGGTGCGGGCGGCGGCGATCGTCTGGGGCGGTTGGCTTCTCGTCACCGGCGTCACCTTCTCGCTGATGCAGGGGATCATCCACGCCTACTACGCGGTGGCGCTGGCACCGGCACTGGCCGCGCTGATCGCCATCGGCGCCCGCGAGCTGTGGCGGCACCGCAGCTCGCCGGCCGCGATCGGCACGCTGGCCGGAACCGTGCTGCTGACCGGTCTCTGGTCGAAGGTGCTGCTCGCCCGCACCGGCGATTACCTGCCGTGGCTGGGCACTGTCGTGCTCGCCGCCGCCGTGCTCGGCGCCATCGGCCTGGTGCTCGCCGGTCTGCTGACCGACCGGGCCCGGGCGCTGCCCCCGGTCGCGGTGGTCCTCGCCCTTGTCGCCGGCCTCGCCGGCCCGGCGGCGTACACGGCTGCCACCGTCTCCGAGGGGCACACCGGCGCGCTGCCCACCGCCGGCCCCTCGACCTCCGGATCGTCCTTCGGCGGCGGTGGTGGTGGTGCGCCCGGTGGCGGCCGAGGCGGGGGCGGTGGCGGAGGGGCGAGCGGCCTGCTCAACAGCCCGACCCCGTCGACCGAGGTGATCGCCGCACTCACCACCGGCTCGGACGACTACACTTGGGCCGCAGCGGTCGTCGGCTCGAACAACGCCGCCGGGTACCAACTGGCGACCGGCCTCCCGGTGATGGCGGTCGGCGGGTTCAACGGCACCGACCCGGCGCCCACCCTCGCCGAGTTCCAGGCCATGGTCGCGGCCGGCGAGATCCACTGGTTCATCGGCGGTTCCGGTCTCGGCTCGTCCGACAGCGGTTCCGACGACGCCGCTGCGATCGCCGCGTGGGTGGAGCAGCACTATGCCGCGACCACCGTCGGCAGCACCACCCTCTACGACCTCACCCCGGCCTGATCCCAGAAGGATGATCATGACTCTCACCGCTCCGCACCCGGCCGTCGACGGACCCGCACCCGCGACACCCACCCGATCGGGCCGGAACCGCTGGCAGCGCGCGGTTCTCGGCGATGCGGCCGACCCGCGCTGGGCCAGGCCGCTGCTCTGGGCCCTGGTCGTCGGCACCGCCGCGCTCTACCTGACGAACCTCACCTCGTCCGGCTACGCCAACGAGTTCTACGCCGCGGCGGTGAAGTCCGGTACTGAGTCGTGGACCGCCTGGCTCTTCGGGTCGCTCGACTCCGCGAACTCCATCACCGTCGACAAGCCGCCGGGATCGCTGTGGCTGATGGTGCTCTCGGCCCGCATCTTCGGTTTCAGCTCGTTCTCGCTGCTGCTCCCGCAGGCGCTGATGGGGGTGGGCACGGTGGCATTGACCTACGCCACCGTGCGCCGCTGGTCCGGACACGGTGCCGGTCTCGCGGCCGGTGCGCTGGTCGCGCTCACCCCCGTCGCCGCGCTGATGTTCCGGTTCGACAACCCGGATGCGCTGCTGGTGCTGCTGATGACCCTCGGCGCCTACTGCGTGACCCGGGCGATCGAGGACGCACCGGGACGGCGGAGCGGCCGGAGCACCGCGCTGCGCTGGCTGCTGCTGGCCGGTGCGGCGATCGGGTTCGCCTTCCTCACCAAGATGCTCCAGGGTCTGCTGGTGCTGCCGGGCTTCGGCCTCGCCTACCTGGTCGCCGGCCGCGCCCGGCTCCGGACGCGACTGTGGCACCTGCTCGCCGCGCTCGGCGCCATGATCGTGTCCGCCGGGTGGTTCGTCGCACTGGTGGCGCTGTGGCCGGCCGACTCCCGCCCCTACATCGGCGGGTCCACCAACAACTCGCTGTGGGAACTCGCACTCGGCTACAACGGCCTGGGCCGGATCCTCGGCGGTGACGGGAACGGCGGCGGCGGTGGTGGCGGGACGGTCGGTGGTAACACCGGTTTCGGCGGCGCCACCGGACTGGGCCGGATGTTCGGCTCGGCCTTCGGCACGGAGATCTCCTGGCTGCTCCCGGCCGCGCTGCTCGCCGTGATCGCCGGTGTCTGGTTCACCCGTGCGGCGCCGCGCACCGATCGGGTCCGCGCCTCGCTGATCCTGTGGGGCGGCTGGCTGTTCGTCACGGCACTGGTGCTGTCCTTCATGGAGGGCACCGTGCACCCGTACTACGCGGTGGCCCTGGCCCCGGCGATCGCCGCGACCGTGGCGGTCGCCGGCCGGGAGCTCTGGCGCGGCCGGAGCTCGCACCTTGCCCGCGGCGCCCTCGCGGCGATGATCGCGGTCACCGCGGTCTGGGGCTGGTACCTGTTGCAGCGCAACGCGGCCGACTGGCTGCCGTGGCTGCGATGGGTGGTGCTGGTCGGCGGGCTCGCCGGCGCCGCGCTGCTGCTGGTGTCGGCCGGGCGGCTGAAGAAGCTCGCCGTGGCTGCCGTTCTGGTGGGCACCATCACCTCGCTCGGGGCGACGACGGCCTGGACGGTGGCGACCGCGGCGCAGGCGCACAGTGGTTCCATCCCTACCTCCGGGCCGGCGTCCACCTCGTCCCAGGGCGGCTTCGGCGCCGGCGGTGGCGGTGGCAGTGGCGGCGGACGGGGCATGGTGACGTCCTCCGGCACCTCGGGCTCCTCGGGCACCGAGTTGACCGCTGCCCTCGACGCCACCACCACCCGCTGGTCGGCCGCGGTGATCGGCGACCAGAGCGCCGCCGGGTACATCTTGTCCACCGACACCGCCGTGATGGCGATCGGCGGCTGGAGCGGCAGTGACGACTCGCCGACCCTGGAACAGTTCCAGCAGTACGTGGCCGACGGGGAGATCACCTACTTCATCGCCTCCGGCGGCGGGATGGGCGGCATGGGCGGCGGCGGCACGGGTGGCGGTGCAGGCGGTTCCGGGGACACCTCCGCCTCGCAGATCACCGCCTGGGTGGAGGCGAACTACACCGCCACCACCATCGGCGGCACCACGGTGTACGTGTTGAACTCCTAGACGGCCGGTCGACTAGACCGCGATCAGCACCTTGGCCCGCGGATGCTCGAGCTCGACGTAGCGGATCGCGGCGGCGGCCTCGGACAGATGGAAGGCGCGGTCCACCACCGGACGGATCGCACCTTCCCGCTGCATCGCCAACAGGTCACGCAGCAGCGCCCGATCGGGCTTCGCCGAGAAGATCACCAGACGCTGGGGTTTCGAGAACAACGACCGCACCCCGGCGCCGATCATCAGCCCCATCGGCCCGAAGAAGCTGCCACCCTCCGACCGGCCGCCGCCGGTCAGCACCAGGGTCCCGGTGGGCGTCAGCGCACGCCGCAGCTCCGACAGGGAACGGCTGGCCGCCAGGTCGACGATGACGTCCCACTGCCGGCCGGCCGCGGTGAAATCGGCGGC
The DNA here is from genome assembly GCF_009707545.1 of Nakamurella alba. NCBI lineage: Bacteria > Bacillati > Actinomycetota > Actinomycetes > Nakamurellales > Nakamurellaceae > Nakamurella > Nakamurella alba. The sequence goes on from NZ_WLYK01000012.1 coordinate 89,061, forward strand.
ACCGTAGTCGATCACGTCCTCTGCACCGAGGGACCGGACCATCTCCAGGTTCCGCCCACTGCACACCCCGGTGACCTCGGCGCCGAGGGCGACCGCCATCTGCACCGCGTAGGTACCGACACCCCCGGACGCCCCGTTGATCAGCACCTTCTGCCCGGGGCCGACCTTCCCCGCCCGCACCGCTCCCAGGGCCGTACCGCCGGCCAGCGGTAACGCCGCGGCCCGGTCGAAGGGCACCTCGAGCGGCAGTATCTCGAGCAGATCCTCGTGGGCGCAGACCTTCTCGGCGAACGCACCGTCCTTCGCCAGCTCGCCGAACACCCGGTCACCGACCCGCAGGTGGCGCACATCGGGTCCGGCGGCCTCCACCACGCCGGCGACGTCACGTCCCCGCACCTTGTTCCGCGGGCCGCGCAGCCCGAAGATCCCGGGCGCCATCAGCCGGGCCAGGTAGGGGTCCCCGCGCATCACGTGCCAGTCGGCGGCGTTCACCGACGCCGCGCGCACCGCGACCAGCACCTCCCCGCGCCCGGGGGTCGGGTCCGGTACCTCCTCGAACGAGAGTTGTTCCGCGGGCCCGTACCGCGCCTGCACCAACGCCTTCATCCCGGCTCCTTCGGGTCGCGCCTGTCGTTCGGGACACTTCGCTCTGCGACAGACCCTAGGAATTCCCTGTGCGAACGGGTATCGGGGACATCCCTGACCTCCACCCGAATCGGTCCGGAAAAGGTGCTTGACCCTGACGTAGCGTCAGGCTGTTGAGTCGTTCCTGTCCGGGCCGACCGGCCGGGACATCGGAATCAGCGGGACACCGACACGTGGGAGGAGGAGCGATGAGCTACAGCATCGGGCAGGTGGCCGGGCTGGCCGGCGTGACCGTCCGGACGTTGCACCACTACGGCCGGATCGGGCTGCTGGAGCCGCAGGGCCGGACCGGCAGCGGCTACCGGCAGTACGCCGAACGGGACCTGGACCGGTTGCGGCACATTCTCTTCTACCGCGAGCTCGGGTTCCCGCTGGAGGAGATCGCGACCATCCTGGACGACCCGGGCGCGGACACCCGCGCCCACCTGCGCCGGCAGCACGAATTGCTGACCGGGCGGATCGGGCGTCTGCACACGATGATCGAGGCGATCGAGAAGGAGATGGAGGCGGACAGCATGGGGATCCAACTGACCCCGCAGGAGAAGTTCGAGATCTTCGGGCCGAACTACTCCGAGGACTACGAGACCGAGGCGGAGCAGCGCTGGGGCGACTCCGAGGCCTGGCGGCAGTCGCAGCAGCGGGCCGGCAAGCTCACCAAGCAGCAGTGGATCGAGATCAAGGAGAGCACCGACGATCTCAACCGGCGACTGGCCGAGGCCATGACGTCGGGGGCGGCGGCCGACTCCCCGGCCGCGATGGACCTGGCCGAGGAGCACCGGCGGGGCATCGAGATGTTCTACGACTGCTCGTACGCCATGCACCGCGGTCTCGGCGACATGTACGTCGCCGACGAGCGTTTCACCCGCACCTACGACGAGGTCGCGCCGGGACTGGCGGGCTGGCTACGGGATGCCATCCACGCCAACGCCTCTCGCCACGAGGCCTGAGCCGCGCAGGATCAGGGTGCTTCGGCGGCCACCGAGCCCTGGTTCAGGATCTCGTCCAGCACGGCCGGGTCCTGGAGCTCCATCCAGGCGATGACGTCGGAGTAGGTGGTGCAGTAGGTGTCCGGCTCGCCGCAGTAGTTCTCCATGAACTGCAGCACGGCGGGGTTGAACGAGTTGCCGTTCCAGTTGTTGAAGTGGTTCGCCACCAGGATCGGCGCCCGGTTGCCGGCGTAGGCCTCGTCGTAGAGGAACTGGTAGGTCTCGTAGACCTTCTGGCGCAGGTCGGCCTCGGTACCCGGCTCGTTCGCCCCGCCGTTGTACTTGACCCACATGTTGTAGTCCATGTTGATCACCATGCCGTCGAAGCCCGGCGAGTAGACGTACGGCATGTAGAACTCCCAGATGCCGTCACGCAGCACCGGCCAGGAGATGCCGGAGGTCGGCGAGTTCATCGACGAGTCGTAGGTGAACCCGTGCTCCTTCCAGGCCGGGACCAGCTGCTGCCAGATGCCCTCCAGGCACTGGGTGCGGCCGCCCTTGATGGTGTCCAGCGGCACGGTCAGGTCCGGCAGGGTCACACCCGGGTTGTTCTGCTTGTAGTTCTCCAGGAACCCGAAGAACTGGTCCAGCTCGTTGTTCCAGTCGGCGGTGGTCCACACGCTGCCGCTCGGCTCGGCGCCGGAGCAGAAGTGGCCGTTGTAGTGGGTGCCGATCTCATGACCACGCGAGTAGGCCTCGTTGAGGTCCTCGATCAGCGTCGCGACCTCCTCGCCGGTCCCGCCGAAGCCCACGGAGGACGAACCCTGGGCGTGGCCCGGGCCGGTGTAGCGGTCCGCGTTCTCGTCGGTCAGCAGGTAGAGGCCGGTGAGGAAACCGTTGAACCGGGAGTCGGTCTTCTCCGCGGCGGCCATGAACTCCTGCCACTTCTCGTGGGAGCCGGCGCCGTCGAAGGAGAAGATGATGAACTGCGGCGGGGTGTCCCCCGGCTTCAGCTTGGTCATCGGCACGTTGCTCGGCTTCGTGCCGCTCGGCGTGCTCGCGCTGGTCTGCGGCGAGGACGCCGAGCTGGGCGGGGCCGACGTCGCCGACGAGGCGGACGATGCGGAGCTGGGCGGGGCCGAGGTCGCCGACGAGGCGGAGGACGCGACACTCGACCCGCCCGAGGCGGTGCTGCCGCCCACCGTGACGTTCGAGGTCACCGTGACGGTGCCGCCGCCGGCGGTGTCCGTCCGATTGCCCTGGTAGATCAGTACGCCCGTCACCACGGCGATGACCAGCACCACCGCCAGCACCAGGTACCTGGTCCGCATCGCACCCCACTCGTCTCGAGACCCACTCGTCGCCGTCCCGGCAGGCCGCGGGCGGTCAACAAACAGTAAAGAGGGTCGCACGGCGGGTATCGGATCGACGTGAGACCCACCGTGGCGACCCCGACGGGACGGGCATCACGCCGTACCGATTCCCGCCCGCACCAGGGCGCTCGGTAGATTCTCCGGACAGGCACCTGCCGGTCGGCGTCGTACGGGGGATATCCCGGTGGCTCGGCCGGGCGGCAACGATGCGGACGGAAGGCGGACCATGTCCGATACGGCAGACACCCAGCAGCCGGCCAGCGGCGAGCTGAGCTACGGCGGCACGTCCCTGGATCTGAAGGTCACCACCGCGACCGAGGGCGCCTCCGGGCTGGACATCTCCAAGCTGCTCGGGACCACCGGCATGGTCACCCTGGACCCGGGCTACACGAACACCGGTTCCACCACCTCGAAGATCACCTACATCGACGGCGATGCCGGGATCCTCCGCTACCGGGGCTACCCGATCGACCAGCTGGCGCAGCAGTCGACCTTCATCGAGACCGCCTACCTGCTGATCTACGGCGAGCTGCCGTCGGCCTCCGACCTGGAGTCCTTCACCTCGCGGATCAGCCGGCACACCCTGCTGCACGAGGACCTGAAGCGGTTCTTCGACGGCTTCCCACGGGACGCGCACCCGATGCCGGTGCTGTCCAGCTCGGTCAGTGCGCTGTCGACCTTCTACCAGGACTCGCTGGACCCGTTCAATCCCGAGCAGGTCGAGCTGTCCACGATCCGCCTGCTCGCGAAGCTGCCCACCCTGGCCGCCTACGCGTACCGCAAGTCGATCGGCCAGCCGCTGCTCTACCCGGACAACTCCCTCGGCCTGGTGGAGAACTTCCTGCGCATGTCCTTCGGCTTCCCGGCCGAGCCGTACGTGGTCGACCCCAAGCTGGCGCGCGCACTGGACCAGCTGCTGATCCTGCACGCCGATCACGAGCAGAACTGCTCGACCTCCACCGTCCGCCTCGTCGGGTCGGCGCACGCCAACATGTTCGTATCGGTGGCGGCCGGCATCAACGCCCTCTACGGGCCGCTGCACGGCGGGGCCAACGAGGCCGTGCTGCAGATGCTGTCGTCGATCCGCTCCGAGGGCGGGGACATCTCCTCGTTCGTGAAGCGGGTCAAGAACAAGGAGCCCGGCGTCAAGCTGATGGGCTTCGGACACCGCGTCTACAAGAACTACGACCCGCGGGCCGCGCTGGTGAAGGCCACCGCCGACGAGATCCTCGCCTCGCTCGGCGGCGACGACGAGCTGCTCGACCTGGCCAAGCAGCTCGAGGAGATCGCGCTCTCCGACGAGTACTTCATCGAGCGCAAGCTCTACCCGAACGTCGACTTCTACACCGGTCTGATCTACAAGGCCATGGGCTTCCCGACCAAGATGTTCACCGTGCTGTTCGCGATCGGACGGCTGCCCGGCTGGATCGCCCAGTGGCGCGAGATGATCAACGACCCGATGACGAAGATCGGTCGCCCGCGGCAGGTCTACACCGGTTACCCGGAGCGCGCCTACACCCCCGCCGCCGACCGCTGACGGGTTCGCCTCCGGACCGGTCCTGACCGATGGACGCCGATGCCCCGGCCGGACTCGTCTGGCACTACACGGATGCCGGCGGCCTGCTGTCGATCCTGTCCGGCCACCAGCTGTGGGCGACGTCGTCCCGGTTCCTCAACGATTCGGGCGAGGTCGCGCTGGGCGGCCGTCGACTGGTCGAGGAAGTGCGCCGGAGGTCGGGCGAGAACGCCTTCTTCCGCTGGCTGCACGGTGCGCTGGAGAGCCCGGGGCGGCACCCGGCGCGGCCGTCGCCGGAGTTCTTCGTGCTCAGTGCCGCCCTCGACTGGGACCTGCTGGCGGTGTGGCGGAACTACGGCGGCCGCGGTGAGTCCTACGCGCTCGGTCTCGACCCCTCGGCGCCGCTCGCGGCGCTCTGCGAAGGTGCCGGACCTGCCGTCCCCGATGCCATCCGGCACCGGTCCTGGTCGCCGGTCCGGTATGCGGACGACGACCAGCACCGGCTGGTGGAGGCGGTGTTCGACAACCTGGAGGACGAGGTGCGCCGGGCGCAGCAGCTCTTCGAGGCCGGCGCCTCGCCGGCCGAGCTGCTCGCCGAGGTCTCCGAGCTGGTGGACGACATGGAGCAGGCGCTGCTGCTGACCAAGCACGTCGGATTCACCGACGAGCGCGAGTCCCGGTGGTCCACGGTGCTCTACCGGCGCGCCGGGGTGGATCATCCCGGGGAGCTCGTCCGCTACCGGGCCACTCCCTACGGGATCGCGCCGTACATCCGACTCACCGGTGCGCCGGCCGGCACCGGCCCCACCGTGGGTGCCCCGTCGCCGCTTCCGGTGCGCGCCCTCGCCATCTCCCCCTCCCCGCACTCCCGCGACTCCGCCCGCTCGCTGCGGGATCTGCTGGAGGTGCACGGCTACACCGGTGTCCCTGTCGTGGCCTCGGCCATCCCGTTCCGTGGCTGAGGAGATCCGTTGACGATGCTGGGGTTCGTCGAGACCGACGAGTACGTCTGCTGGTACAGCACGCTCAAGGTGGTCGATGGGCGCCACGGGAGATCGGGCGACGGCCTGTGGTACCCCGGCACCGATGCGCTGTTCGACTTCGCCGGCGAGGCGGCGCCGGTCGGCACCTTTGCGCGCGCCGGGCTCGGCTGGCTGTGTGCTGCCGGGGGACAACGACGTCCTGCAGGTGGTGCGGATGGAGAGTCATGACACCGAGCCCCGGCCGCCCGGGCCGGAATACGAGGACGTGACCGAGATCAACTACGCGGCGGGGTTCGGCGGTGCCGTGCTGGAGCAGGTCACCGGAGGCCCCGTCGGCGAGGTGCTGGCCCTCGGCAGACCGGGCCTCTACCGGTGCCCGGGTGGGCCGTCGACGCGGCCAGGCCGGGCGCGTCCCGGATCCCGACGAATCGCCCCTGTACGGCCCCGGAGACACCTGGTTGCTGCAGTTCTGGCCGGTGGACACACCTTCGATGCCCCGCTGGCCCCGCCGGACGGCGCGGCAACTGGCCGAATGGGCACCAGGAGAGGGCGACCTCGAGCACGGCGTGGCGGCAGACCTGCACATCATCGCGGCCTGGCTCCGCCCCGCGGTGGTGTCGCTGCCCGAGTTGGCCGGGGTCACCGGGCTCGACACCGGTCGGATCCTGACCGGGCTGGACACCGCGCAGGTCACCGGCCTGCTGACGGTCGAGGGTGATCCCCGGCAGGGCACGTTCGTGATGACCGCCGCCGGGTCCTCGCGGCCGGCACCGTGGCTCGGCGTCGACCCCGGGTCCGACGACGACGAGGAAGCCTTCACCTATCTGCAGGACCTACCCGATTTCCCGGACGGCCCCGGCGGTGCGCAGGTCGTGTACTCGGCCGAGCCATGGCCGGATCCGTCGTTCCCGGTCTCCGGATTCGGCAACGTCGGGATCTACCTCGGGCTGCCCAAGGGCCTCCCTCCGGACGCGGACCGCTGGATCAGCGCGACCTGGGGCGGCCCGCCACCCGACCCGGACCGTCGCGACGAGTTCGGCATGCCACCGCCGACGTCACTGCCCGTCGGCGATCCACCCCGGACCGATCTGCTCTCCCGCGGCGACGGGCGGCTGCACATCCGGCGCCCCTCCGGCGACTTCGCCGAACTCCCGGGGTTCCGCGAGTACACCAGCAGCGCAACGATTCTCGGAACGCTGTTCGGGACGCTCGCGATCCGCGAGGACCGCTCGCTGCTGATCCGCCCCGATCTCACCTCGCTGGACCTCCCGGTGGCCTCCGGCTACCCCGCGATGGCCGACGCATCAGGGACACGGGTGGCGATCGACGTGTCGAAGTACTCGCCCCGACGGCCGAGGCACGGCCTGGTGGTGCTCGACCTCACCGATCTCTCGGTCACCGAGATGCCCTGGGACTTCAAGCGCGACCTCTCGCTGATCGGCTGGCACAACGGCGCGGTGTACTTCGCCGCCGACACCTTCACCGAGGAACGGACCCTGGCGTGGCGGCCCGGCCGGGAACCCGTCGAGCAGGTCGACAGATGCGTCAGGATCGACGATCGATCCGGTCTCCGGCTCCGCGACGGCCCCGGGGGGACGGACGTCGTCCGTGCCGACGGCACGACCTGGACGCTGATGGACGAGTACGACGTCGACGTGGTCCCCGGTGGCCGGTTCGTGTTCGGGCTGACCCGGGTCCGGCAGGACCGGATGGACGCGCCGTTCCGACTCCGCCGCTGGGACTTCGCCTCGACAGAGGTCGTGGTGCAGGAGTTCCTGCTGCCGTCCCAGCTGGGCGTGAACGCCTTCCACCGGCACGGACCGCGATTCGACAACCTGGTCTGGGAGGACCCCGACCACTTCCTGGTCGGCGCCGACCATCGCGGAGCTGCGCGGGTGTCCATCCTGTCCGGTCAGGTCGAGGTCGTCCGGATGCCGGACGAGGTGAACGACCCGCAGTTCGCCCGCCCGGCGATGATGGGTTGACCGCTCGCGTCGTGGGTACGCATTCCCCATGACGCGCGTGCTGTGGTTCCGCAGGGATCTCCGACTCGGCGACCACCCGGCACTGGCGGAGGCGTCGGCAGCCGGTGACGTGCTCGGGGTTTTCGTCGCCGACGACGCCCTCCTGAAGCCGTCCGGGGCGCCGCGCCGGGCCTTCCTGGCCCGCACCCTCGAAGCGCTGGACGACACGATGGGCGGCCGGCTGCTGATCGTGCACGGCCGGCCGGAGTCGGTGATCCCACGACTGGTGCGCTCGGTCGAGGCCGAGGCGGTCCACGTCAGCGAGGACTTCGGACCGTACGGCCGCCGCCGGGACGGTCTGGTCCAGGAGGCACTCGAGAAGGCCGGGTGCGACTGGCACGCAACGGGTTCCGCCTATGCCATCTCCCCCGGCCGGGTCCGCAAGCCGGACGGCACCCCGTACGCGGTGTTCACACCCTTCCACCGGGCCTGGTCCGAGCACGGCTGGCGCGCTCCGGCGAAGTCCGGCACCGGCGTGCACTGGATCGACCCGGAGTCGGTCGACCTCGGTGGTGGAAAACGCTGGGCGGCCTCCGATCTCGCGGTTGCCGTCGACGACGGACTGACCGTCCCGGACGCCGGGGAGAAGGCCGCGCTGGCCGCCTGGAAGGACTTCCGCGAGGCCGCTGTCGCCGACTACGACACCGAACGCGATCGCCCAGATCATCCCGGCACCAGCCACATGTCGGTGCACCTGAAGTGGGGCGCCATCCATCCCCGGACCCTGCTCGCCGACCTGTCCCGGCACCGCTCGGCCGGTGCTGCGTCCTACCGCCGCGAGCTCGGCTTCCGCGACTTCTACGCCGACATCCTCTTCCACAAGCCGGAATCCCTGACGAAATCGGTGGATCCGGCCGTCGACCGGATGCGCTGGGACACCGGCAAGGGGGCCGAGGAACACCTGGAGGCGTGGAAGGCGGGCCGGACCGGCTTCCCCTACATCGATGCCGGGATGCGGCAACTGCTGGCGGAGGGCTGGATGCACAACCGGGTCCGCATGGGAGTCGCGTCGTTCCTGATCAAGGACCTGCACATCCCGTGGCAGCTCGGAGCCCGGCACTTCATGGAGCACCTGATCGACGGTGACGCCGCATCGAACACCCACGGCTGGCAGTGGGTCGCCGGATCCGGCGCCCAGGCCGCGCCCTTCTACCGCATCTTCAACCCCGTCGGTCAGGGCGAGAAGCACGACCCGACAGGCGAGTACGTGCGGCAGTACGTGCCCGAGCTGCGGGAGGTGAAGGGCAAGGCCGTGCATCGCCCCTGGGACCTGCCCGACGGCCTGCCCTCCGGCTATCCCGACCGCATCGTCGAGCACGACGTCGAGCGCAAGCACGCCCTCAGCGACTGGGAGCAGCGGCCGCGCTGAGCAGTGGAGAGATTGCCGCCACCTTCTGGTCACCGCGCTGTCGTACTTCGCAGTTGCTCCAGGCGGCCAGGGATGGCCGCGCGACACCCCTGGTTGCCGCCGGACTTCCGGCCCGGGGGGTGGCGCGCGCCCGCGTCGTCATCCGCCGACGCCGACCGGGTCCGCCGTGGCGGCCGAGCCGGCGGTCATCACCTGATGGCGTGCTTGCCGCACTGAACTCCGGCATCCGAACCGACTGTCGGTGGGCTGGTCCATGCTGATGCCTGTCGGAGACAACAACGACGTAGCCGCTCGTCCGACGAAGGTGCCCGGAGGCCCGGCTGTACCTCGCTGGAGCGTGTCCACGGGTGAGGACCGGCTGTCGACAACTGGTTGCAGAACGAGATAGTCGCGAACATGTGTTCCAAGGTAGCTGTGCAGCTGCTACTCTGATGTGAGTGACCTCCAGGGGGATGAGGGCACAGCAGATCTCGCGAGTCGTGATGACGGAAGCGGAACGGGGTGGGACCAATGACAGCAACGTCGGAGACGGCGCCGGCAGCACGCCGCGCCGAAGACGCGCTGCGTGCGCTGTCCACCCTCGACCCTGCCGAGTTGTCCGGCCGGACGGTGATCGACGGGATCGCGGCGGGCCATCAGGCGATCTCGTACATGCAGGCCGTGATGCAGGGCTGGATGGCCCGGCTGGCCGAGCCCGGCGTGATTCCTACCGCCGAAGGTCTGCTCAAGCACTCCGCCAAGCACACCAAGGGCACCGGCGCGGATGAGGGCTCCGCTGCCGATCAGGACGCACCTGTCCGGCACGCCGCGAGAGGATTCTCGCCGTGCTGGCAGCGCCGCAGGTGAGGGCCCCGGTGGTCAGGGTGTCGATGGTGAGAGCACTGGTGCTGATCAGGACAGCGCTGATGGTCAGGACAGCACAGCTGGTCAGGATTTCGCTATTGGTGAGGACACCGGCACGGGTGTCGGCGCCGGTGCTGGTCAGGGCAGCGATGATGCTCTGGACAGCGATGCTGGTCGGGAGGGCGCAGCTGGTGAAGACGGCACTGCCGGCCAGAACTCCGACGCGGGTGAGGACCCTGCCGCGGAGCGGATCTACGATCTGCGGGCGTCGAACCCGGATTCACAGGCGGAGTTCTTCGATCTGATGGACACCCTGGAGCAGGCCAAGGCCCGGCAGGACATGGCAGGTGGGGAGATCGCCGCGGCGCTGGTGCTGTCCCCGAAGTCGGGGAACATCTATGTGCAACGGGCGCTGGCCCTGGTCAGGGAGTTGCCCGACACCCTCGAGCTCTTGCGTGAGGGTGTGCTGGATCAGACCCGGGCGTCGATGATCCACAAGTACGCCTGCAAGCTGAACGACCTCGCCTTGTGGTGCGAGTTCGAACGGCGGGCGTTGAAGATCGCCCCGAGGCTGGCGCCGGCGAAGCTGGAGTACCTGCTCAAGCGGATCGTCACCGACCTGGAACCCGAGGACGCGGCGGAGGCGGAGAAGCGTGCCTTCAACCGACGTTGCACCGGCCGCTACGACCTGGACGGGGCGATGGCCCGCTTCTACGCCGACCTGACCGCCGAGAACGCCCAACTGGTGCAGCAGCTGGTCGACCAGATCGCCCGCACCATGGGCAACGCCGGCGGACGGACCCTGGAGCAGTGCCGGGCGGATGCGTTCGCCGCGATCTTCGAACAGCTCCACACCCACGGCACCATCGACCTCCGTGAGATCCTCGCCGCCGCCGCACACGTCGCCGCCGGCGGAGACATGCCCGACGACGATGAGTACGAGGACGTCGTCGATGAAGGTATAGCCGATGACCTCGCTGAGGAGGTCGTCACGGACGAAGAGCCGGATGGCCGCCTTGGCGATGCCATCGTGCACGAGGGCAACAGAGAAGACGAGCCACACACCGAGGAAACCGACAGCGATTCTTCCGAGGTTGGCGACAACGCCGACGAGGCCACGGGTGTAGGGCCGGATGGCCGACGTGCCGATGCTGTTGTGGACGAGGTCGGTGAAACGACCGACAACAACTCCGATACGGCTTCCGAATCCGCCGCGAACGCCGAGTACCAGGCGGACTGCGGAGGTCCCTTCGGAACCGCAAGTGCCGAAGCTGACGCCGATGGCACAGATGCCGACACCGATCCTGCCGCCGCCGATTCGCCGGACGAATCGGCAACCCTTGACATGACCGACGACTCGGCCGGCACGGACGCCACAGGTGACGCCCACGAGGCCGGCGACCGTGGCGTGATGGGTGACAGCTCTGACACCACGGGTGCGGCAGATGGACCCGTCGATGTCGATGTCGATGTCGACTGTCGCGAAGCGGACAACGACAACGCTGAGACCGCCGACGACAACACTGTGATCGTCGGCGACAACGCTGATACCGGTGGCGACGACGATACGGCCGATGGAGGTGTTGGCGGCGATTCTGCCGAAGACACGGACTCGCAGCCCGCGGATGTCGATACCGAGGCGGATCCGGAGCCCGAGAGCCGTTGCGATTCTCAACATCCGGTGGCCCCGGAGGCCACTGGATGTTCAGAATCCGAGCCGCCCGACGGAGATCCGGCAGGTCACTCGGAGCCCGAGGAGAGCCTCGGCGATGCGGATCCCGGCGACCCGCCTCCGTTCGATCCCTTCCGGTTCGACGACCCCGACACACCTCGCCCACCCGCACCGAAGTGGAGAGCACCGGTGTGGCAGGACCGCGCCGTGAACCCGGCGCTGCCCTGGAACGGCGTCATCACCATCTCGCTCGAAGCCCTCGCGGGCCTGGCCGACCACCCTGGCGACATGTCCGGCTTCGGGTGCATCTCACCCGACCTCGCCCGACAACTCCTCAAAGCCGCGAACTCGGTCACTCTGCTCGTGATCGACCCGGACACCGGAGCACCCGTCGGGGTGTCCGACCGGGTCTACGTCCCACCCGGGAGCCTGCGGCGCAAGGTCATGCTGCTGACCCAGACCTGCTCCTGGGTGGGCTGCAACCGCAAAGCCGAACGCTGCGACGTCGACCACGGCGAGCCCTTCGACCACAACAATCCCGCCGCCGGCGGCAAGACGACCCTGCGCAACCTCCGACCGCTCTGCCGGTTCCACCACCGATTGAAGACCTTCACCGCCTGGACCATCACCGAACACGCAGACCGTTCAGCGACGCTGGTCAGCGCTCTCGGCCGCACCACCCGAAGACCCCCACCCGCCATCACCGACCCCGGCGAATGGGAACCCGCATGGCAGACCGAGGACCACGATGACGACACCCCGCCGTTCTGAACGGGCCTGCCGCTGTGGCGAGCTGCGGCGACCGGGTGGGTCAGAAGCCGATCGGCCGCAGACCCCAGGAACCGGACCAACTCTCGCCCGGCTCCAACCACCGCAGCCCCTCGCCGGTGTTCAGCGCATCGACACCGCAGGTCATCGGTTCGATCGCGATGGCGCGGCGTTTGCCGGCGGGATCGGGGAAGTTCGGCGGGTTGTAGACCTGGGTGAAGCCGAAGTCGGGGCCGGCCCAGAGCATCACGCCCCGCCCGCCGGCATCCACCAGCGTCGACTGCACGAGCCCGTCGGTCCGCGCGAGATCGGTGAAGCAGCCGTCCAACTCGACCGACCCGACCGGCACCCCGGCCCGCAGGTCGTTGCCCGGGCCGACCGGTTCCGCACCCACCGGCACGAGCGAGTCGTCGACCACCACTGCGGTCGAGGCCGGCACCGTCACCACCAGCTCGTCGACCGGGGTCTCCCCCACCCGCAGGTACGGGTGCGCCCCGACACCGAACGGCGCGGTCCCCGACCCGACGTTCGAGATCCGGTGCGTCACCGTCAGTCCGGTCCCGGACAGCGCATAGGTCACCGAGGTGTCCAGCCCGAACGGGTACCCGTGCTGCGGGTGCACGCCGGCCGACAGCGTCACCGCCGACTCCCGGTGCTCCGTCATCACGTACGGCTGGTTGCGCAGCAACCCGTGGATCGCGTTGCCGCGCCCCGGCTCGGTGAGGTCGAGCTGCTGCACCGCACCGTCCAGCGTCCACGTCCCGGCCCGCACCCGGTTGGGCCACGGCACCAGCACGATCCCGCACCCCATCGGCGGCACCACGTCGTCGGCCCAGCTCTCGGTCAGCGCCACCCCGTCCACCACGAACGACCGGAGCACCGCCGCCACCTGCCCGACCCGAGCGGTCGAGCCGCCGAACCGGATGTCGAACTGGTCCCCGGAGAACGGCCGCAGCGTCATCGGGCGAGCTTGCCGGTGAAGTGCGAGATCGCCCGGCCGAACTGCAGCAGCCGCTGCATCTGCGCCAGCCCGCCGTCGGTCACCGACTTCGAGAACCGGTACGTCTCCACGTACTGCACCGTCCGGGTCTCGTTGGCCTCGGTCAGCTCGGTCATCGATCGCTCCGGCGTCTGCGTCGACAGGTACAGCAGCACGGCGTGCATGGACCGGGACCCGTCCGCCTCCGTCCGGAACCGGTGCCGCAGGCCCTGGTCGACGATGGCGCTGAGCGGGATGGTGCGGATCGACGAGGAGAACATCTGGACTCCCGGCCGGTCGTCGTCCATCTCGTCGTCACCGTGCCACAGCACCAGCCGCTGCCCGTCGGTGACCGCGACCTCCTGCCACAGCGACGGTCCCCAACTCTGCTGTCCGGGGACCTGCTCGCAGGTGAACGCCAGCACCCGGTCCGGCTCGATGACGCCGTACAGCGACTCCAGTGCCGCGTCCGCATCCCGGATGTAGGCCCGCACCGCGTCGTCGAGTCGCTGGTACGGAGCCCAGTCCTCGGGCTGGTGGGACTCGGGTTGCGTCATGCTGAGGCTCCTCGGGGTGTCGTCGTGCCCCACGATCCTGCCCCATCCGCCGGCACCCGCGGCGCCGGGGATCAGCCGGGTCGGGCCGCGATCCAGGTCCGCACGGATCCGCCCATCACCAGCGCGAGCGAGATGATCGGCATCACCGCGAGCATGATCGGCAGCCAGAGCAGCGCCTGCAGCACCGACACCAGGTTGGTCACGAAGATGATCCAGTAGACGGAGATGGCCAGCGATCCCAGGCAGGCGATGACCGTGAGCAGCGACCTCCGGCCGAGCAGCGTCGCGCCGCCGGCGATCAACAGTCCGCCCACCAGGAAGGTCGCCACCGCCACGACGGTGAACTGGGTGCCGTAGGTGCTCTCCCAGCCGGACGATCCGCCGGAGTAGTAGAACGACGAGGAGTCGACCAGGTCGAAGATCATGCTGCCGCCGAGCGTGTAGATCGCCCCGATCAGCACGAACCCGCTCTGCACGAACTGCAGCACCGCGGAGGCCGTCGCAGCACCGGGCCGGGCCGGGCGCGGCGGCACCACCGGGTAGTAGACGGGCATCGCGTAGGGCGGGTAGCCGTAGCCGGCCTGCGGCGGGTACCCCGGCGGATACGGCTGCGGGTAGCCGGGCTGGGCATATCCGGGCTGGGCGTAACCAGGAGGGGGCGGCGGCGCCTGGTAGACGGGCTGGCCGGTGCTGCTCTGCTGCGGATAGACCTCGGGGGTGCTGATCGGCTGCCCGGTCAGCGGGTCGTGCGCGGTGTACCCCACGCCGGGCAGCCCCGAGCTCGGATCCGGGTTGGGCCCCACCGACATCGTGCACTCCTCGACCTGCGCCTCGACCTCCGGCGACCGTGCGGCGCCGCTTGCCCGGGATTCTGCCGCACGCCCCCGGGACACGGGCGGGATCGGTCAGGAAGGGTGGTGCGCGGTACGGGAGTCGTAGTCGCGCAGCGACCGTCCCCACCAGCCGGCCACCACGGTCAGCAGGATGCAGAGGATCCCGCCGCCGACCACCGACACGGTGGTGGAGGTCCAGGACGCCACCAGTCCGTGCGCCAGGTCGGCCAGTCGCGGACCGCCGGCCACCACCACGGTGAAGACGCCCTGCAACCGCCCGCGCATCTCGTCGGTGGCCTCGACCTGCAGCAGTGTCGACCGGTAGACGGCCGACACCAGGTCCGCCCAGCCGCCGACGGCCAGGAAGAACACCGCCAGCCAGAGGATCGAGGTCAGCCCGAAGGCGGTCACCGCGATCCCCCACAGCACGATGGCCGCGAGGATCGCCAGCCCCTGCCGGTGCACCCGCTGGATCCAGCCGCCGGTCAGCCCGCCGAGCAACGAGCCGATCGCCAGCGCCGCGTTCAGCAGGCCGAGCGCCGCCCCGCCGCCGGGCGGCCCGCCGAAGGTGTCCTCCGCCATCTGCGGGAACAGCGCCCGCGGCATCCCGCAGACCATGGCGATGATGTCGACGACGAAGGTCATCAGCAGCAGCGGCCGCAGCCGCAGGTAGGCGAGGCCCTCGGAGACCTTGGCCCGGCCCTCCCGGTCGCCGGTCGGCGGGATCGACGGCAGCCGGATCACCGCGTACAGCGCGCCGATGAGGGTCAGCGCGTCGAGGAAGTAGAGCCACGGCAGGCCGGTGATCGGCAGCAGCACGCCGGCCAGCACCGGCCCGACGATCACCCCGACGGCGAACACCGACATGTTCAGTGCGTTCGCCGACGCCACCAGCTCCCGCGGCACGATGCGCGGCAGGGTCGCGCTGCGGGTGGGCATGTTCACGGCGAAGAAGCCCTGCTGCGCGGCGAGCAGTCCCATCACCACCCAGACCGACTCGGCCGAGGAGAACGCGCACAGCCACAGCGCGATGCTGGTCACCGCGATGCCGGTCGAGGTGATCAGCAGGACCTTGCGCCGGTCGTAGGTGTCGGCGATCGCGCCGCCGAACAGCCCGAGCACGACCAGCGGCACCAGCGCGACCGCGGACGAGATGCCCACCCACGCGGAATCACCGGTCAGGTCGAAGATCTGCTGCTGCACGGCGACGGCGGTGACCGCGGATCCGATAGTGGTGGCCACCCCGGAGACGAAGATCCGCCGGTAGGCCGGGATGGCCAGCGGCCGGGTGTCCGGCAGGATGCGTCTTTTCGGGGCGGCGGGCTGGTCCGAGGACTCCGGGGTCTCCGGCGCGGTCACGGGGCGAGCCGCTCGACCAGCCACGCACTGCCTGCTCGGCGGTAGCGCAACCGGTCGTGCAGCCGGGCGACCCGGCCCTGCCAGAACTCCACCGTCTCCGGCTCGATCAGCCAGCCGCCCCAGTGCGGCGGCACCGGGATGTCCCGGCCCTCGAACTCCCGCTCCAGCTCGGTCTGCCTGGCCTCCAGCACCTCCCGGTCCGGCACCACCTCGGACTGCGGGCTGGCCCACGCGCCCAGCTGCGAGCCGCGCGGCCGCTGCGCCCAGTACGCGGCCGTCCGCTCCGGCTCCACCCGGCGCACGCTGCCGCGCACGTGGATCTGGCGCTGCAGCGGGTACCATGGGAAAGTGGCCGAGGCCCAGGGGTTCTCGGTCAGCGCCCGACTCTTCGCCGAGTCGTAGTTGGTGTAGAACACGACGCCCGCGGCCGAGACCTCCTTGGCCAGCACGGTCCGGCTCGCCGGGTGCCCGTCGGCGCCGGCGGTCGCCACCACCATCGCGTTCGGTTCGGTGATCCCGGCGGAGACCGCCTGGGCGATCCAGCGCTCGAACTGGGTGGTCCAGTCCGGAGCGAGATCCTCGACGGACAAACCGGACAGGGTGTAGCTCTCCCGCATCGCGGCGAGATCGGGATGGGTCATGGTGTGTCGCGGATCCGTTCCGGCGGGCGGTGATGGGCGGAGACGGGCTGCACGGTACTCCCGTTGGGGTCGCCGGCCGTCCGGTGACGAAGAACACCGCCGGTCGCGGTGGTCAGGACCCCTCCGGCGGAGGACAGTTGCGGGCAGCTACCGCCCGGTACGGACCGGCCGGCCGTCCCTCGACGTGGAGGTTCGATGACCGAGAACACCAGCACGTTCAAGCCCGGCCTGGAGGGCGTCGTCGCCTTTCACACGGCGATCGCCGAACCCGACAAGGACGGCGGTTCGCTGCGCTACCGCGGGGTGAGCATCGACGACCTCGTCGGCACCGCCACCTTCGACCAGGTGTGGTCGCTGCTGGTGGACGACGCCGTCGGCGACCCGCTGCCGGTCGACACCACGGTGCCGGCGCTCTCCTCCGGCAACGTCCGGGTGGACGTGCACGCCTCGGTGCCGCTGCTGGCCACCTCGCGGGATTTCGGTCCGCTGCTGGACATCTCGGACGAGCAGGCCCGTGACCACCTGGCGCAGACCACCTCCGCGATCCTCGCCTACGCCGCCCGGTCCGCCCGCGGTGACCAGCCCGAGGTACCCGCCTCGCTGCTCGAGTCGCTGCCGGGCAGCGTCGAGCGCTTCATGACGGCGTGGCTCGGCGAGCCGTCGCCGGAGCAGATCCAGGCGATCGAGGCCTACTGGGTGTCCGCCGCCGAGCACGGCATGAACGCCTCCACCTTCACCGCCCGCGTCGTCGCCTCCACCGGCGCCGACGTCCCTGCCTGCTTCGCCGGCGCGATCGGCTCGATGTCCGGGCCGCTGCACGGCGGGGCACCGGCCCGGGTGCTGCCGATGATCCAGCAGGTCGAGGCCTCCGGGGACCCGGCCGGCCTGGTCAAGGGGATCCTCGACCGCAAGGAGAAGCTGATGGGTTTCGGGCACCGGGTGTACCGGGCCGAGGACCCGCGCGCCCGCGTGCTGCGGCGCATCTGCAAGGAGCTCGGCGCGCCGCGCTACGAGGCGGCCGCCGCGCTGGAGACCGCCGCCCTCACCGAGCTGCGCACCCGCCGCCCCGACCATCCGATCGAGACCAACGTCGAGTTCTGGGCCGCGGTGGTGCTGGACTTCGCCGGGGTGCCGCCGGAGATGATGCCCGCGATGTTCACCTGCGCCCGGACGGCCGGGTGGAGCGCGCACATCCTGGAGCAGAAGCGCCTCGGCCGCATCGTCCGGCCCAGTGCCGTCTACGACGGCCACGGCCCGCGGCGCCCGGAGGACGTGCAGGGCTGGCCGGTCCGGGAGACCCTGCCCGTCTGACCGTCCTGATCCGGCCGGTGCGAGGATGGTCGGTGCCCGCTGGTTCCGAAATGCCGGGCACCGCATCGAAGGAGACACCGCCGTCATGGCCGACCCCGCCAGCATCGTCCTGCCCGATTCGCTGAAGCCCGTCGACGGGCGCTTCGGCTGCGGACCGTCCAAGGTCCGCCCCGAGGCCCTCGCCGCGCTGGCGGCCACCGGCACCTCGCTGATGGGCACCTCGCACCGGCAGGCGCCGGTGAAGAACCTGGTGGGGCGGGTCCGGGAGGGCCTGGCGCAACTGTTCTCGCTGCCCGGGGGCTACCAGGTGATCCTCGGCAACGGCGGCACCACCGCGTTCTGGGACGCCGCCGCCTTCGGCCTGGTCCGGGAGAAGTCCCAGCACCTGACCTTCGGCGAGTTCTCCTCGAAGTTCGCCACCGTCACCAAGGGCGCGCCGTTCCTGGCCGATCCCACGGTGATCACCGCCCCGGTCGGCGACGCGCCGGACCCGGTCGCCGAGGAAGGCGTGGACGTCTACGCCTGGGCGCACAACGAGACCTCCACCGGTGTGGCCGCCCCCGTGCAGCGGCCGGCCGGCGCCACCGACGGCCAGCTCGTGCTCGTCGACGCGACCTCCGGCGCCGGCGGGCTGCCGGTCGACGTCGGGCAGACCGACGTCTACTACTTCGCGCCGCAGAAGGTCTTCGCCGCCGACGGCGGACTGTGGATCGCGCTGGCCTCCCCCGCCGCGCTGGACCGCATCGCCGAGATCGATGCGAGCGACCGTTGGATACCGGAGTTCCTGTCCATCGCCACCGCGCTGGACAACTCCACCAAGGACCAGACCCTCAACACCCCGGCGGTGGCGACACTGTTCCTGTTCGCCGACCAGATCGACTGGATCAACGGCCAGGGCGGGCTGGACTGGGCGACGAAGCGGACCGCCGACTCCTCCTCCCGGCTGTACGACTGGGCCACCGCCTCGCCGTACGCGATGCCGTTCGTGGCCCGTCCGGAGCTCCGCTCCCAGGTGGTCGGCACCATCGACTTCAGCGACGAGGTGGATGCCGCCGCGGTGGCGAAGGTGTTGCGCGCCAACGGGATCGTCGACACCGAGCCGTACCGCAAGCTCGGCCGCAACCAGCTGCGCATCGGCATGTTCCCGGCGGTCGACCCGGACGACGTGTCGGCGCTGACCGCCTGCGTGGACCACGTGGTCGCCGCCCTGTCCTGACCCTCAACTCGACGTCGAGAGACCCACTACCACGGCCTCGGCCGGGCTGCGGCGCGCCTCGCCGGGGCGGTCGCCGGACCGGGTTAGCGTGACGCGCAGTCGAGGAGGAGAAGAGGTCGCGATGCGCGCGCTGCGGATTCTGGGACTGGCCGACGGCGGCCGGTCCCTGCTGTGCGAGGACCCCTCCTCCGCCGAGCAGTTCACCCTGCCGGTCGACGGCACCCTGCGCGCTGCCGTGCGTGGCGAGACCGCGGTGCTGGGCCAGCTCGAGTTCGACGGCGACGCCCAGCTGCGGCCGAAGGAGATCCAGAGCCGGATCCGGGCCGGCGCGAGCGTCGAGGAACTGGCGGCGCTGGCCGGCACCTCGCTGCACCGGATCGAGCGGTTCGCCCATCCGGTGCTGCTGGAGCGGTCGAGCATCGCCGAGAAGGCGCGCAAGGCCCGGCCCAGCATCGACGGGATCAGCGGCCTGGCCTCGCTGGAGACCACCGTGGCCGGGGCACTGGCCGCCCGCGGCAACGAGGATCCGGTCGTCTGGGATGCGCACAAGGAGGACGGGGACTGGGTGCTCACCCTGTCCTGGAACGTCGGCCGGTCCACCCGGCGGGCCGAGTGGACCTATCACCGCGGCCCGGACGGCGGCACCCTCACCGCCCGCAACGACGCCGCCGCCGACCTGGTCGACCCGGCACTGAAGATCCTGCGGCCGATGCGCGAGCTGCGGGCCGTCGGCGGTCCGGCGGTGCCGATGGCTCCGCGGTCCACCGCAGCCTCGGCGCCCACCCCGCCACCGGCCCTGCTCGACCCGACGGTGCCGACTGTGCCCACAGCGCCGGCGGAGCCGGTGGTGGAGCGGGAGCGGAGGCTGGTCGAGGAGACCGTCACCGACGAGAGGTCGGGTGCCGTGCCGCCGAAGCCGAAGCCGGAGACCCCGAGTGGCGAGCG
The DNA here is from genome assembly GCF_009707545.1 of Nakamurella alba. Classification (NCBI taxonomy): domain Bacteria; kingdom Bacillati; phylum Actinomycetota; class Actinomycetes; order Nakamurellales; family Nakamurellaceae; genus Nakamurella; species Nakamurella alba. The sequence continues at coordinate 109,021 of NZ_WLYK01000012.1, forward strand.
CCGGACCGGGACGGACAGTGCGCGGCCCGCCTCGCGCGGCGGGCGCCGGCCGGCGATGCCATCCTGGGAAGAGGTCCTGCTCGGCACCCGCTCGACCAAGGACTGACCTCCACCGATCCACTGGGTGGGTGGCGGGATCGCACGTTCGGCACGCGCCGAAGGTGTACCGAGAGCGTGGCCGGAGCTGTCTGGACCCCGAGTGGAGCGACGAGATGCGATCCTATTCGTCCCCTAACGGGGGATGTCAGGCGAATCTCCGGCAGATGCCCGGCACGACATCGGCCCAGCGTCACCGCATAGGCGGCATTCGGGTACCGAATGGATGACAACCCCCCCGATTGCCTTGGTCATCAGGGGAGAATCGGTGGCATGACGATCACCGCGAGGCGCGCTGCGCACCTCCTGCCGACCCCGGCCGGTGATCTCGAGGTGCACGAACTCGGGTCCGGCCCGGCCACCGTGGTCGCCGTGCACGGCATCACGTCCAACGGTCTTGCCTTCCTCCCGCTGGCCCAGGCACTCGACGGGGTCGCCCGGGTGCTCGCCCCCGACCTCCGCGGGCGCGGCGGGTCGGCGGCCGTGCCGTCCGGCCCGGGTCTGGTGGACCACGCATCTGACGTTGCAGCCGTCGCGGCCGGGTTCCGACTCGACCGGCCGGTACTGCTCGGGCACTCGCTCGGGGCGTTCGTCGCGGCACTGGCCGCGGTGCGCCACCCGGAGTCCTTCGGGTCGCTGGTGCTGGTGGACGGTGGTGTCGCCTTCCCGTCCCCGGCGCCGGACGCGTCGATCGACGAGCAGCTGCTGGCAACCATCGGGCCCGCCATGCGTCGGTTGACCATGAGGTTCCCCTCGGAGCAGAGCTACCTCGACTTCTGGCGCGAGCACCCGGCTCTCGGCCCGCTGCTGGACGTCCCCGGCGTGGCCGACCACCTGCTGCACGATCTCGTCCGCGACACCGACGGGCTGCGGTCGAGCTGCGTCGCGGACGTCATCCGGCTGGACGGCGCCGCTGTGCTCGCCGATCCCGACGTCCACGCCGCGGCGCACACCCAGGCCCTCCCGACAACGTTGTTGCGGGCCGGCCGCGGCATGCTCGACCAGCCCGGCGGCCTGCTCCCGGCATCGGCGTTCCCGGGTGCCGTGACAGTGCCTGCGGCGAATCACTACTCCATCGTCCTGGCGGGCGACGGCCTGGCCGCCGTCGCCGCCTCCGTGCGCTCCCACATCTCCGGCGAGGTGGCTCCCCGATGACGCCCAGCGAGCGCACCGAGCTCACCCCGGACGCCTACCGGATGCTCTTCGAGGCCGTCCCGATGCCGGTCGTGCTGCACGACGGCAACGGCCGGCTGACCCACGCCAACGAGTCGTTCGCCCAGCTGGTCGGCCGGGGCCGGGACGAGCTCGAGCAACTGGCCGCCGCCGACCTGATTCACCCCGATGACCTGGCCGCCCGGGAGCTGCTGGCCCGCCGGCTGCACGACGGCGAGGTCGAGCGGGCGCAGGTGGTCCGCCGACTGCTGCACGCCGACGGCCGGGTGATCACCGCCCAGGTGACGAAGGCCGCGGTGACCATCGCCGGCGAGCGCTTCATCGCGGTCTTCGTCGAGGACACCGGCGAGGCCGTCGAGGAGATCGCCCGGCTCCGGTTCGCCGCCGAGCACGACCCGCTGACCGGCCTGCTCAACCGCGCCGGGATGACCCGCCAGCTGGTGGAGGCGCACGCCGAGGGCCGCACCTTCGAGGTGGCGATGATCGACGTGGACGGCCTCAAGCCGATCAACGACACGCACGGTCACCCGGTCGGCGACCGGCTGCTGCGCCAGGTGGCCCGGCTGCTCGAGTCGACCACCCCCGAGGGGTCCGCCGTCGCCCGGTGGTCCGGTGACGAGTTCGTGGTGGCCGCACTGGAGGAGCCGCCCGGTACCCCGTCGCGGCTGCTGCGCCTGGTCAGCACCGGCCTGCAGACCGACATCGACCTGGGCATCGGCATGCCGCACCCGCTGAGCGTCTCGGTCGGGGTGTCCCGGTGCGGTCCCGACCGCGGGCCGGACCAGGCGCTGGCCGATGCCGACCAGGCGATGTACGGGGTCAAGCACAACCGGCCGGGAGCCCGGCCGTCCCTGCTGCCGCCGGCCCGCTCCCCGCTGGCCATCGACCGGCTCGGCCTGCTCACCACCCGGCAGGCGCCGCGGGAGCGATCCTCCGGCGACCACATCCCGGACCAGGGCGGCTCCCCGGCCGCCGACAACTAGGGCAGCCAGGGCAACGAGGGCGGACGCCCTCGGCGAAAAGCGTTGTCCCGATGTCGGTGGGGCGACGTAGGGTCGGCTCCGCCATGACCGACCTGAAGGATCCACCGCAGTTGCGCACCACCGACGACACCGCCCCCGTCCGCATCTCCACCTTCGGCACGCTGAAACGGCTGCTGCCGTTCGCCCGCCCGGCGATCCCGGCCCTGCTCGCCTCCGGCGTCACCGCCGGCATCGCCACCCTGGCCGGGCTGGCCTTCCCGCTGGTCATCCAGTGGATCATCGACGGGCCGCTGACCGACGGGAACGCCTCCGGACTGTGGCTGCCCGGCGCGGTGCTGGTGCTGCTCGGCGTCGTCGAGGCCGCGCTGTTCTGGGTCCGCCGGATGCTGGCCGCGCGCCCGACGATGCGGGTCGAGGCCGACATGCGCAGCGCCCTCTACGACAAGCTGCAGCGGCTGCCGGTGTCCTTCCACGACCGGTTCCCGGCCGGCCAGCTGCTCTCCCGGGCGGTGTCGGACCTGGCCACCATCCGCCGGTTCCTGGCTTTCGGTGCCGTGTTCCTCGTGGTCAACGTGCTGACCTTCGTCATCGGTGTGGCCGTCCTGCTGGTGCTGTCCTGGCAGCTCGGGCTGATCATCGCCGCACTGGCGCTGCCGCTGGTCGTGCTGTGCCTGCTCTACGAGACGAAGTACCAGGTGCTGGCCCGCCGCTCGCAGGACCAGGTCGGCGACCTCGCCACCACCGTCGAGGAATCGGTGCTCGGCATCCGGATCCTCAAGGCCTTCGGCCGCAGCGCGCACCTGGGCCGGGAGTTCCGCCGCGAGGCCATCGCCCTGCGCACCACCGAGATCCGCAAGGCCAAGGCGGTGTCGGTGCTGTGGAGCACGGTGATCGCGCTGCCGGAGATCGCCCTCGGACTCATCCTGTTCCTCGGCATCCGGCAGATCGCCGACGGGACGATGACCGCCGGCACCCTGGTCGCCTTCTTCGGCACCGCGATGGGCCTGCGCTGGCCGATCGACTCGATCGGCTGGTTGCTGGCGATCGCCAACGAGTCGGCGACGGCCACCCACCGCTACTTCGAGGTGCTGGACGAGCCGGAGCCGATCACCGACCCGGCGCATCCGGTGGTGCCGGGTACCTCGCGCGGATCCCTGCACCTGCGGGGTGTCGGGTTCGGGTTCACCGACGCCGAGGCGACCGGGAAACTGCTGCACGGGCTGGATCTCGAACTCGCACCGGGTGAGACCGTGGCGCTGGTCGGCGCCACCGGGTCGGGCAAGACCGTGCTGACCTCGCTGGTGAACCGGCTGCACGACGTCACCGAGGGCGCGGTGCTGCTGGACGGCGTGGACATCCGCGACATGGAGCTGGCCGAGGTGCGTCGCCGGGTCGCGGTCGCCTTCGAGGAGCCGGTGCTCTTCTCCGCGTCCGTCCGGGAGAACGTGCTGCTGGGCCGGCCGGAAGCCACCGACGACGAGCTGGCGGAGGCCCTGCGGGTGGCCCGTGCCGAGTTCGTGCACGACCTGCCCTGGGGCCTGGACACCCGGATCGGCGAGCAGGGTCTGTCGCTGTCCGGCGGTCAGCGGCAGCGACTCGCGTTGGCCCGTGCGGTGGTCGGCCGGCCGGAGGTACTGGTGCTCGACGACCCGTTGTCGGCGTTGGACATCCACACCGAGGCCCAGGTCGAGGCGGCCCTGCGGTCGGTGCTCGGCAGCACCACCGCGCTGGTGGTGGCGCACCGGGCGTCGACGGTGCTGCTGGCGGACCGGGTGGCGCTGCTGGCCGGTGGCCGGATCGCGGCCACCGGCACCCACAGCGAACTGATGGCGCGGGTTCCGGCCTACCGGGACCTGCTGGCGAGCCGCGAGGAGGTCGGGGCATGAGTGACACCACACCGGTGAGCACCGACCAGGACTGGCGCGGGGTGGCGCTGGAGGACGCCGACACCGTGTCGGCCGAGGCCGGTGTGAAGCTGCAGGCGCGTTCGCGTCGGCTGCTCGGATCGCTGCTGCGGCCGCACCGCCGGTGGGCCGTGCTGGCCGCCGTCGTGATGATCGTCAGCGAGGCGGCCTTCCTGGCCGGACCGCTGATCGTGGCGTACGCGATCGACACCGCCGCACCCGCGCTCATCGCCGGCGACGGCACCCCGTTGACCGTCGCCACCCTCGGCTACCTGGCTGCGGGCCTGGTCAACGCGGGCGCCAAGGCGCTGTTCGTCAGGCTGTCGGCGAAGGTGACCCAGGCGATCCTGCTCGACCTGCGCGGCCGGGTGTTCGACCACAGCCAGGAACTCAGCCTCAGCTTCCACGAGCAGTACACATCCGGCCGGGTGATCTCCCGGATGACCAGCGACCTGGACACCCTCTCGGACCTGTCCCAGGAGGGCCTGGACGGGCTAATCTCCGGCATCCTGTCGGTCACCGCGGTGACCGTGACGCTGATCGTGCTCGACCCGTGGCTGGGCATCGTGGCCCTGTTGGCGTTCCTGCCGATCTGGCTGCTCACCCGGGTCTTCCAGGCCCGGTCCCGGGCCATCTACCGCCGGACCCGGACGGCGATCGCAGCACTGATCGTGCAGTTCACCGAGACGATGAACGGCCTGCGGGCGGTGCTGGCCTTCCGTCGGGAACCGCGCAACCGCACCATCTTCCGGGAGTTCAACGAGGAGAACGCGCAGTCCAACGGGGACGGTCTGATCGCGCTGGCCCACTACGTGCCGGCGGTCCGGCTGGTCGGCAACCTGGCGCTGGCCGTGGTCATGGTGATGGGTTCGTTCCGGGTGCTCGACGGCGCGATGGAACTGGGTGTGCTGGCGGCGTTCCTGCTCTACGTGCGGCGGATGTACGACCCGCTGGACGAGCTGGCCATGTTCTACAACGGGTACCAGTCCGCGGTCGCGGCGCTGGAGAAGATCTCCGGCCTGCTGGAGGAGGTGCCGGCCGTCCCCGAGCCGGCCCGCCCCACGCCGATCGGCGCGATCGCCGGCGACGTCCGGTTCGAGCGGGTCGAGTTCGCCTACCACCCGGGCGCACCGGTGCTGCCCCGGATCGACCTGCGGGTGCCGGCCGGGCAGACCGTCGCGCTGGTGGGTGCCACCGGTGCGGGGAAGTCGACGCTGGCCAAGCTGCTGGCCCGGTTCTACGACCCGACCGCCGGCCGGGTGCTGCTCGACGGCGTCGACGTCGCCGGACTGTCCACCGCGGATCTGCGGCGGGGCGTGGTCACGGTGACCCAGGAGTCGTTCCTGTTCTCCGGGTCGGTGGCGGACAACATCGCGCTCGGCCGGCCCGACGCGACACGCGCGCAGATCGAGCAGGCGGCCGACGAGATCGGTGCCGGCGGCTTCATCCGGGCCCTGCCTGACGGGTTCGACACCGACGTCCGCAAGCGCGGCGGCCGGCTCTCCGCGGGGCAGCGGCAGCTGGTGGCGTTCGCCCGGGCGTTCCTCGCCGATCCCGCGGTGCTGATCCTCGACGAGGCGACCGCCTCGCTGGACATCCCGTCCGAGCGGGCCGTCCAGGCGGCGCTGACCACCGTGCTGCACGGCCGGACGGCGCTGATCATCGCCCACCGGCTGTCCACCGTGGCGATCGCCGACCGGGTGCTGGTGATGGAGGGCGGGCGCATCGTCGAGGACGGTGCACCGCACGACCTCATCGGCGACGGCGGTGCCTTCTCCGAACTGCACCGGGCCTGGCGGGAGTCGCTCGTCTGACCTGGTGCTGACCTGGTGCAGGGGCGGTGACGGTCGTACCGTGAGGCGATGATCCGCCGGCTGCTGGGCGTCGCCCTGGTGGGAGCGGTGCTGCTCGGCGGCGCCGCCGTCGCCCGGCTGCACTGGAGCGGCCTGGCCGGCATCGCGAGGACGCTCTCCGCCGAGCGGCCGGTGGCGGGCGACTGCATCCGGACCGCCGGCGAATTCGCCGAGATCGTCGCCTGTACCAGCGCGCACTCCGCGGAGGTGGTGCTGGTGCTGGACCGGGCGGACGCCGCCCGGCAGCGCCAGGCCGGCACCCTGGGCACCCTCTGCCAGCAGGCCGCCGACGGCTACACCGGCGGCCTGCGGGTGACGGCCGCGCCGGACGTCGTCGGCTGGCAGCAACCGGTGGTGCTGCTGCAGGTGGCGAGCACCCCACGGATCCGGCCGCCGGCCACCGGCCCCGATTGGCGGGCCTGCATCCTCGAACCGGTGGACACGCCGTCCGGCGGCTACCGCGGCGACCTGCGGTCGATGACCACCCGGGTGCCGGCCGAACTCGCGACCTGCGCGCGACAGGTCAGCAACCAGTACGGCGATCTCGCCGTGTCCTGCGACCGCCCGCACCAGAGCCAGACCTTCGCCCAGCAGATCGCCTGGGTGCCGGCCGACGACCGGCGGGCCGCGCTGCACGACCCGGACATGCTGGCGAGCTGCCGGGCGATCGTCGCCACCGCGATGGACACCGACGACCCGACGGCCGGCGGGAAGCTGGTGGTGGAGCTGGCCCGCACGCGCGGCACCACCGCGGTCACCCCGACCGCGGACCAGGATCCGGGTTCGCTGGGGATCCCCTTGGACTGCCGGGTGCGGGTGATCGGCACGGCGACCCTGGACGGATCGCTCACCGGGCTGGGTAACAACCCGCTGCCGCTGCAGCAGTAGGTGTCAGGCAGGTCGATCAGGCAGTTCGGGATCAGGCAGTTCGGGATCAGGCAGTTCGGGATCAGGCAAGGAAGATCAGGGCGGCGAACCAGCCGACCACGATGCCGAGGGCGACCCCGCCGGCGACCCATCGCAGTACCGGCAGCGTGCGGGTCAGCCAGACTGCCGGGGCCAGGCCACCGGCCACCACGAGGTTGATCAGCACCGCCATCAGCGGGACGTCCGCCAGCCCCGAGGACAGCACGAAGATCGCCACCCCGACGAGCAGGGCCGAGAAGAGCAGCAGTGCCACGCCGGGCGCCCACGGCGTGGGCTCGCCGGAGGAACGGATCTCCCGGACCCACCGCCAGTCCTCCGGATCGGCCCGGGGCCGGCGCTCCGGCGGGCCGGGGATGCCGTCCTGCTCGGTCCCGACCGAGTCCGGCTCGGTCCCGACCGTGGCCCGCTCTGCGGCGACCGCGTCCTGCTCCGGGGCGACCGCGTCCTGTGCCTGGTCGGCGGGTCCGGCTGTCATGCCCGCGATTCTGGCACGACCGGTCCGTCGGCCCCGGCCGCCAGCGCCGCGAAGACGATGGCACCGGCCGTGGCGATGTTGAGCGAGTCCACCCCGCGGGCCATCGGGATACGGACCCACCGGTCGGCGGCCCGCAGCGCCTCGTCCGTGAGCCCCGGCCCCTCCGAGCCCAGCAGGACGGCCGCCCGCAGCCCGCCGAGCCCGGCATCGGCGAGCGGGACGGCCTCGGGGCGCGGGGTGGTCGCGACCACGGTGAAGCCGGCCGTGCGCAGCTCCCCCAGCAGGTCGCCCACCGGTCGGTCGTCCACGGCGAACGGCACGTGCAGCACGGTGCCCATCGAGACCCGGACGCTGCGCCGGTACAGCGGGTCGGCGCAGCCCGGCCCGAGCAGCACGGCGTCGATCCCCAGCGCCGCGGCGTTCCGGAAGACCGCCCCGATGTTCTCGTGGTCCCCGACCCCTTCGAGAACGGCGAGAGTTGTTGCAGTGGAGATCATCCCGGAGACAGGCGGGAACGCGACCCGGTCCGCGGCGGCCAGCACCCCGCGGTTGAGGTGGAACCCGACGATCTGCGCCATCACCTCGGCGGTGGCCACGAAGAAGGGTGCCTCCAGGTGCGCCAGGTCGGCGGCCAGCTCGTCGTACCGGCGGTCGACACCGAGCAGCCCGCGCACCGGGTAGGTGGAGTCGAGCAGCCGGCGCACCACCACGGTGCCCTCGGCGAGCACGAGTCCACGCCCGCCGGGCCGGTCCGGCCGGCGGTCGGCCCGCTTCAGATCGCGGAAGTCACCGACCCGTGGATCGTCCGGATCGGTGATCTCGACACGCGGGGACACCTCAGCGCAGCGCGAGTTCGTTCATGATCGTCGCCGCCCGCTTCAGCACCTCGCGGTCGCGGGCGGACAGCGTCACCAGCTGCTCGGCGAGCCACTCCTGCCGCAGCCGGACGTACTCCTCCATCCGCGAGGCCCCCTGCTCGGTGATCTCCACCAGCACCTGGCGGCCGTCGGCGGGGTTCGCCTTCCGGAACACCATGCCGGCCGCCTCCAGCCCGTCCACCACCCGGGTGATGCTCGGCGGACGCACCTGCTCGCGGGCCGCCAGGTCCCCGGCCGTCAGCGGTCCCTCCCGCCACACGATGGCCAGCGCCGACAACTGCGTCAGCGTCATCTCGGACTCCGGCTGCTGCTGGCGGAGTCGGCGGGTGAGACGGTGGATGGACAGCCGCAGCTCGTTGGCCAGGGGCGCGATGTCGGGCATACCCGAGGCTAAGCCATCTTTCGCCCGGGCAACCACCGCGGGACCCCTGCCTGCACCACAAGCTGCGTCACAGGCTGCGTCACACCTGCCTTCACAGCCTGTGGATCTGGCAGACGCGGGGCCAGGCCGCCAGACCGTGGGCGGCCTCGCCGGCCACGATCGCCGTCAGCTCCGGTCCGCGCGCGTCGTCGGGCAGGTCGACGAATCCGCGGGCGCGGTAGTAGGGCGCGTTCCACGGCACGTCCCGGAAGGTGGTCAGGGTGAGGGTGTGCAGGTCGCGGGCGAGTGCCCACCGCGCGGCGTGGTCCAGCAGAGCCGTGCCGAGCCCGCGGCGGCCGACGGCCGGATCCACGCTCAACTGGGCGACGTGGGCGGCGCCGTCGACGATCTCTAGGGTCAGGTAGCCGACCGGCCGGTCGCCGCCGATCGTGGCGACCGCCAGCCGTCCGTCGGCCAGGAACGGCCGCAGCGCGGACGGCGTGGGCGAGGGGTCGTCGGCGATCGCGTCCATGCCGACAGTCCGGAACAGCTCGCCGGCGGCGTCCTCGATCCGGCCGAGCGCGGGCAGGTCGTTCTCCCGGCCGTCGCGGATCCGCGTCCCTGGCACCCGCGGGCCGACCGTGCTCATGTCGACCGACGGTAGTGGCCTACCCTGGGGGCGTGTCCGAGCACCCCGCCGCCCCGGCCGGTCCCCCGCCGTTGCCGCCGGTCAAGGCCAACCTCGCGCACATCGTGGTGCCGCTGACCGGTCTGTGGTTCGTGCTCTCGGTAGTGCTCTTCTTCGTCCGCGACGAACTGCGCGCCCACGATGCGATGATCTGGTTCTGGACCTGCCTGGCCGGTTGGGTGCTCGGGGTCATCGGGCTGTCCATTTACGCCTGGCAGCGGCAGGCGGCCCGACGGGGCACCCGCTCGGCCAACGCGATGGCGTTGGAGGAGAAGATCCGCTAGCCCTGCCCGCCCTGGCTGCCGCCGAGGTCGTCGACCGCGAGGTCGGTCCAGCGGCCCAGGGCGGCGGCCAGTGCGGTGCGCCGGAGCGTCCAGTGACCGGTGTGCCAGGCCGATGCCAGGCAGGCACCCTCGATGCCGTCGACCCACCAGCCGCCGTCACCGTCCGGCCAGAACGCCACCCCGACGGTCCGGTCCCCCGCCGACACGGTGAGGGCGTCCACGGCGCGGAGGACGGGCAGACCGGCGCCCAGTGCGGTCGAGATCCGGTCCAGCACACCCGGGTCGAGTGTCGTCGAGGATCCGGGACCGGGCCGCACGGCGCTCTCGGAAGCGGTGCGCAAGTCCAGCAGGTCGGCCACCGACGCCGGGTCCGCACCGCCCGGGACCACCGTGGCCGGGTCCAGAAGTCCGGCGTACCAGGGGACGTCGAGCACCACAGCGTCCTCCGCCGGGACGGCCGACCCGTTGACGGCCCGGACGAACGCCGGCAGGGGCAGGTCCGGATCCTCGCGCACCAGCGCCACCACCGCGGCGGTGAGTGCGGGCACGGCGGCGGGCGGGACCGTGCGGGCCGGGTCGGCGTAGCGCTGCAGCAGGTCCCCCGGTTCCTGCCGGACCGCCTCCGACAGGTCGGCCGGCACCCCGATCGCTGCGGCCACCGACCTGTCGTCGGTGAAGGGGAAGTCCTCGTACAGGCCGCGCGGAATGGTGCCACCCGGCCGCATCCACGTTCCCGCCCGCCGGCCGTCGAACCGGGCGTGCTCGCCGATCCACCAGGCGGCGTACCCGGGACCGTCGCCGACCCCGGTGAGCAGCGCGGCGCGGGAGTCCCGTCCCTCGGCCAGCATCCGCAGCGCCTGCGGCCACCGGTCCTCGTCGACGAGATCGAGATCGGCGACCAGCGAGGCGGTGCCGCCGGTCGTGGCCACCCCGGCAGGCAACTGCTGCCACCACCGGTCCAGGTCGGCGACGGCGGCGAACCGGGGATCGTCCGGGTCGAAGGAGTCGTCCAGGGTGGTCTCGATGATCCCGAATCCGCTGCGCAGCCCAGCCGCGAGCAGCACCTCGGCCGGACGTGATGTCCAGTCCGGGTGCACCTCGGGCAGATCCGCGTCGTCGGCGAGCACGTCCGCGAGCACGGCGCCCGGCAGCAGCAGCTCCGCGGCCGGCCAGGCCAGCCCGTCCGCGTCGGTCAGCACCAGGACGCCCAGTGCCCCGCCGCGCCCGCCCGCGGCCGCGAGATCCAGTGCCACGCCGGCGAGATCGTCGAGTTCGTCGGGATCGGGCTCGGCATCGTCGAGACCGTCCCGGAAGTCGGCGAACCGGTCGAGCACCGCCGGTGCGGCCAGCAGTTCGTCGGCACCGGCCCGCTCCGCACCCCAGCGCAGCAGCGCGCGGTGGGCCGCGGCGGCGTGTACCAGCGGCAGGCCCGGCACGAGATCCGCCACCCGGGTGGCGATCTCCGCCAGGCTGTCGTCGGCGAGCAGGGTGCCGCGGGCGCCGATCCGGCGATCCCCGTCGGCGAGAGGCACCGGGACACCGGCCATGTCGTCGGCGGACCGGTCGGCGAGCAGTTCGTAGAGCCGGGACCAGAACTCCGCCGGACGGTCCAGCCCGGCCAGCGCCGCGACCGCCTCGGACAGGCTGCGCCGGATGATCCCGAGCCGGCGGGCGGCCGCCCGTCCCGCGGCGGTGTCCGGTTCCGGGACGAGTCCCGGAACCGCCTGACCCAGCAGCTCGGCAGCGGCCGGGCCGACGCCCTCCACCATGCTCGCCGCATCCGGTGTGACCGGGTCCCCGGCGGTGGAGACCAGCACCGGCGCGCTGCGCAGCGCCTCCAGCACCGACGACTGCAGCCGGCCGTCCACCTCTCCGACCGGGAACCCGTTGCCCGGCACCAGGTCCCAGCGACGGTCGGGGGGCAAGGACACCACGAGTTCCAGGTAGCCGGTGACCGCCTCCGCCATCAGGTGATCGGTCAGCGGGCCGGGCGCGAGCCTCCGGCGGGTGTCCTCCACCGGGAACGTCCCGACCAGTCCGGCCGGCAGGGTCAGCCGCTCGTCGGTGGGCATGGGGGCGCCGAGCTGCGGCGGGACCGGCGTGGCGGCGCGCTCGCCCGGGAGGTCCCACACGTCGGACGCCACGGGCGCCGCCGGGAGCACCCAGCTCAGGCTCCAGCGGGTCCTTTCCTGCTCCTCCACCGGCCGGTCGGCGAGCAGGTCCGGCGGGATGGTGCCGGTGCGGGTGACCACCCGGTAGGCCTCGGCGTCCCCGGAGGCACTGCGCAGCACCACCTCGCCGTCCGGGCCGTCCTCCCGCGCCAGCTCCAGCGTGCCGTCCGGGGTCCGTACTTCGAGCCGCCGCAGGTCCGGCAGCGAGAAGAACAGGTCGCGGGCGCCGCCGGCCCGCAGCCGGTCGAGCACCCGCTGCAGGTCAGGCAGCCGGTCCGGCGGAACGGCGAGTTCTACCTCGGTGACAACACCCGCGGAGATGTCGGTGGTGTCGAGCGCGAACGGCAGCCGGAGCGTGGGCACCCGGCCGTCCCGGCGCTGCACCTCGCCGCGCAGATCACCATCCGCCGCGTCGAGGAGGGCGGCCGTCGCCGCCCGGTCGAAGAACACCGCACCGGAGGTGGACCGCACCACGATGTGGTCCGAGATCGTCGACACCGCAGTGAACCCCACGCCGAAGTGGCCCACACCGACCTGACCCACACCATCGGCAGTCCCCCGCTTGGCGGAGGCGCGCAGCGACGCCAGCGCCGCCACGCCGTCCGCGGTGAGCGGGGCACCGGTGTTGGCGACGACCAGCACCGCACCGCCACCGGCGGCGGCCGTGACCCGGATCGCCAGGTGGGCCGGAACCCCGGCGGCCACCGCAGCGTCCACGCCGTTGGCGGCCAGCTCCTCGATCACCCGGTCCGCGTACCCGCCGAGCGCGAGCGCCTCCTCGGCGTTCGCGTCCTCCCGGAACCGGCGTGGCGAGGCCGTCCAGGCCTGGAGCACCGCCTGCCGGAGCTGCGCCGTGCCGAACGGATCCGCGGCGCCGGTCGGACCTACGGCCGACGGGTCCGCGGAGCGGTTCACGCGCCGGAGTCCTCCGCGGCGCTCTCCGCCGGGTCGGTCTCCTCGGGGCGGTCCCCGTCCGGGCCGGTCCCGTGCGCGACAGCACCTGCCGCGACGGAGGTCTCGGCGACCGAGTCCTCGGAGAAGTCGGCGACGGTGCCGGCGCCCACCTCGGCGACGGCCTCCGGGAGATCCGCGACGGCGTCGGGAAGGTCGGACACGGCCTCAGCCACGACACCGTCCGGCACGGCGTCCTCCGCCGCGTCGAGCGGTGCGGCGTGCGCGGCATCCTCCTCCGCGGCCTGCTCGGTGGCCATCAGATCGTCCAGCACCTTCAGGTCGGCCAGGTCATCGGCGTCATCGGTGGGCACCAGCTCCCGATCGCCCCCGTCCAGTTCGGCCAGCTCGGCCACATCCGACAGCTCCGCGAGATCCGTTGCCACGGCACTGATGTCGGAGAGATCCGGCTCGCCGTCGGCGACCGTGACCACCTCCCGCTCCGGCCGGGGGTGCACCTCGAGCCGCAGCTCGTCCACCACGTTCTCGCCGGCGGCGGACAGCGGCGGCAGCTCCACCACCACCTCGGAGTGCGCGCCGCAGCCGTACCCGGCATCGACGACCCGACCCTCGGCCGGACCGAACTCGTTGCCGCAGGCGCCCGCGACCACACCCAGCGACCCGGCGAGCGGGAGGTAGAAGCCGCAGCTGCTGCACCGGGCCGGGGCCTGGTGCGCCATGTCCGACGAGGGACCGAAGGGCCCGTCGTGCCAGCGCTCCGCGACGTCGGCGCGGCCGTCCCGGCTCATCACCCGGACCCGTCCGATGCCGAGCTCGTGCGCGACGTCCTCCACCGCTGGGTCGTCGGACTGGACGTAGGCGGGGACCAACCGCGGATCGTCGACCGGCGGCGGCAGCAGGTCGCCGGGTCCGATGTCACCGGAGCGGATCCGCTCGCTCCACGGCAACCAGTCCGGCGCCAGCAGCGCATCGTGGCCCGGCAGCAGCACCACCTCGCTGACCGTCGGCCGGTCGTCGCCGACGAACGCCAGCGTCACCGACCACACCCACCCGCGGTAGCCGGGATCGGTGGCGGCGAACAACGCGGACACCGCCACCTCGTCCTCCGCGACGGCGCCGGCGTACTCGCCGACCGCGGTCCCGGCAGGCAGGTCGGCGGCCAGCGCGGCCCGGGCGATGTCGATCGCATCCATCGGCAGGGTCACCGGGGTGCGGACGTCGGCAACGGGCGCGTCGATCGCGGCGACGGACGCTGCCGAGGACTCGACGGCGGAGTCGGCGGACTCGGAGACGGTCGGGGAACTCACCGGCCCATGATGCCGCATCATCGGCCCGGCTCCCGCCTCGTCGGCACCGATCCGGCTGTCCGCCGACGGACGGCGGGACCGGTACGGCAGGATGGGACCGTGCACGAGCCGGGCGCCGACCAGGGTCCCGCCGGACCCCGGCGGGAGGACGGGGCTGCCCCGCGCCCGGCATACCCCTACCCGCCTGCGGAGCAGCCGCCGACGGCGGCGCCACGGGCCCAGTCCCCGGACCAGGAGACGACCCAGATCCATCGGCCGCGCCGGCCGCCGGTGCCGCCGCCCCCGGACCAGCAGGCCCCCCGCTACCGACAGGCACCCTCGGACCGGCAGCAGTACCAGCGACCCGCGCAGCCGCCGGAGCGCCCGTACGCCGCGCCGCCGCCGGCCCGCCGGGTCGAGACCCACCGGCCGCAGCCACCGGCCGGCGACCGGTACCGCGCGCCGGTCGACCCGTACAGCGGTGACGCCTACGAGACGGAGCAGCTGCGGCGCCCGGCCGCACCCCCGCGGCGCGACCCCCGGCAGTACGAACAGCCGCAGTACGAACAGCAGCAGTACGAACAGTCGCAGTACGAACCGCAACAGTACGAGCCCCGGCAGTACGAGCAGCAGTACGAGCCGGAGCAGTACGAACCGCCGCTGCCCCCGCGGGTGCCGATGGACAAGCGGCCGCCGCAGCCCCGTGGCGCCCACCTGCCGCCGTACCGGGAGCCGCTGGCCGAGCCGCCGGCCAAGGCCCCGTCCCTGGACCCCAGCCGGGCCACCGGCGGCCGGAGCCCGCGCAAGCTGACGGTCACCCGGGTCGCCGCGCTGCGCAGCCGGGAGCTGACCCACCGCGGCGTGCAGCTGTTCCAGCGCGCCACCACGGCCGACGGCGCGGACCGGTCCGGCCTGGCCCACCTCACCTATGCGGTGATGGCGAACTACGCCGTCGACGCCGCGCTGATGGTCGCGCTGGCGAACACCATCTTCTTCGCCGACACCGGATCACCGGGCAAGGTGCTGGCCTACCTGGCCATCACCGTCGCCCCGTTCGCGGTGGTGGCACCGTTCATCGGCCCGGCACTGGACCGGTTGCAGCAGGGACGGCGGATGGCGCTGGCCATCTCCAGCTGGGGCCGGGCGCTGCTGGCCGTGCTGATGGCGTTCAACTTCGAGCCGTTCAACCCGTGGGTCATCTACCCGTGCGCGCTCGGGAACCTGGTGCTGTCCAAGGCCTTCAGCGTGCTGAAGGCCGCGCTCACCCCGCGGGTACTGCCCGAGCAGATCACCCTGGTCAAGACCAATTCCCGGTTGACCGTGTTCGGCCTCATCGCCGGCGGTGTGGCCGGCGGCCTGGCCGCCGGGATCCTGGCGCTCACCGGATCACCCGGCGCACTGATCTTCACCGCGCTGTGCGCGGTGGGCGGTGGCATCCTCTGCCTCCGGATCCCGGCCTGGGTGGAGTCCACCGAGGGCGAGGTACCGGTCAAGGCCGTCGGTCACTCGCGCACGAAACGCAGCCTGCCACCGCCGGTGGTCGCGACGTTGTGGGCGAACAGCACGATCCGGATCGAGACCGGCTTCCTGGCACTGTTCATCGCGTTCGTGGTGAAGAACCAGTACGAGCACCTGTCGGCGTTCACCCAGCTGCTGCTGCTCGGCATCGTCGGCGGCGCCGCCGGTCTCGGCGGGTTCGTCGGCAACGCGCTCGGCGCCCGGCTCAACCTGTCCGCGCCGGAGCTGATCTCGAACATCTCGCTCGCCGCGACCAGCCTGGCGACCCTGGTGGCCGCGATGATCCCGGGCCTGCTCACGGCGACGATCGTCGGCCTGGTGGGATCGACGGCGTCGTCGCTGGCGAAGGTCTGCCTGGACTCGGTGATCCAGCACCACCTGCCGGAGGAGAGCCGGGCATCGGCGTTCGGCAAGACGGAATCCGTCCTCCAGATCGCCTGGGTCTTCGGCGGTGTGGTGGGCCTGTTGATCGGAGGCGTGTGGTTCGGGCATGTGGCCGGGGTGTACTCGATCGGCTTCGGCGTGGTGACCGCGCTGCTGGTGATGGGCATCGCCCAGTGCCTGATGATGCGCAAGGGCCGCACGCTGGTGCCGGCGATCCGGCGCACGCCGAAGCCGTCCGGGGCGTCGAGGAAGAAGCCGGCCGCCGGCACCACGACTCCGATGGGCCCGCTGCCGACCACCCCGGACGTGCACGGGGCACCACCGGTGAACCCGGCGCCGCCGCCGGGCCGGGCGCCCTCCGCCGCTCCCCGCAAGGCCGGCCGTCGACCGCGCAAGGCGGGCACCGACCGATGACGAGGCAGCTCCCCCGGCTCCCCCGACTCCCCCGACTCTCCCGGCTCCGCGGCCTCGCGGCGCCGGTCGGTCTGCTGGCAGCTCTGTTGGTGCTGGCCGGCTGCACCGCGCCCCGACCGGACGTGACGTTCTACGGCAACCGGCACGACGTGCAGACCGGTCCGGCGCTCTGGTGCACCGTCGACGACGCGAACCTGACCTTCGCCTGCCCGGAGCAGGACGACGCGTCCTTCGCCCGGTTGTCGCTGCGGGCCGGCCAGGGTGTGCAGATCAGCGTCGGCGCCGAGATCGGCGACACCCCATGGGTGGTCTACGTGCAGTACCGCTCCGCGGACGGCACCGAGGACGCGCTGCGGACGGCCTTCTTCACCGACGGCGAGCTGTCGGCCACCGTGCACCCGCCGGAGGCCACCGACCAGCTGCTCCGGGTGGAGGTCCAGGCCGGCCTGATCCTCACCGCCACCGCGGACGGGTCGGGGGTGGACTACACCTCGACCCGGTCCTGGGTGCTGCTGGTGGATCCCGAGGCGGAGCCGTCACCGGACGAGGGCACCTCGAGCTGACCGGCGGGACCCGTCAGGCGTCCAGCTCGTTGGCGACGGCGCGCAGCACAGCGGCGATGCGGGAACCCATCGCCCGGTCCGGGTAGCGACCGCGGCGCAGGTCCGGCAGCGCCTTGGACTCGAGCAGCTTGATCATGTCGTCGACCAGGCCGTGCAGCTCCTCGGCCGGCCGGCGGGTGGCGGCGACCACCGACGGCGGGGCGTCCAGCAGCTGCACCTGCAGCGCCTGGGGACCGCGGCGGCCGTCGGCCAGGCCGAACTCCACCTTCTGCCCGGGCTTGAGGGCCGCGACACCCGACGGCAGGGCGCCCGACCGGACGTGCACGTCGGCGCCGCCCTCCTGGGCGATGAAACCGAAACCCTTGTCGGCGTCGTACCACTTCACCTTGCCCGTAGGCACCTGACTCACCCGTCCGTCGTGTCGCTGCGTTCTCCGGACCGATTTCGGCCCGGCTTTCCAGCGTACTGGTCGGCCGGGCCGGACCAGGACCGGTTTCCTCGGGCGACGATGAGCCGCGACTCACGTCCCGGCGCCGACCAGCCGCGATATCCTCTCGGGGTGAGTGCCACCGAAGCCGCCGCCGACCGCCCGCACGCCGGCACGATGTCCAGGGTGAAGAACCGGCGCAAGGCCGCCCCGCTGGCCAAGGCCGGGATGATCCTGTTCGCCCTCGGCGTGGTGGCGATCTTCGCCGACATGATCCTGTTCGCGGCCGGGTCCAGGGACCTGCCGCTGTGGCTCAACCTGGGCGCGATGCTGGCCCCGGTCGGTCTCGGGCTGGGCCTGCTGGGCGTGGTCCTCGAGGCCCGCAAGGGATCCCGGCGCACCCCCGCCTGACCCTGCGAGCAGCCGGCCGGGCAGTGACTCGGAGGGTCAGTGGACGGTGGCCAGCAGGTAGCCGTCGAGCCAGGCCGGGAACGCGGTGAGGTCCTCCAGTACGACATCGGCGCCGGCCGCGGCCAGCTCGAGCGCACTGATCGGTCCGGTGGCGACCGACACGGACAAGGCGTCGGCCGACCGGGCGCCGGTGATGTCTCCCAGGTGGTCGCCGACGTAGACCTCGGCGCCGTGCTCGCGCAGCGCCACCGCCTTGGCCGAGCTCCACAGGTCGCCCACCACGTCGATCTCCGGCAGGCCCATCCGCTCCAGGTGCAGGCGCGCGGTCGGCCCGTACTTGGCCGTCACCACCACCACCCCACCGCCACGGGAGGTCACCGAACGGACGGCCTCCACCGCACCAGGCATCGGGACGGTCGCCGGCACCACCAGATCCGGGTAGAGCTCCCGGTACCGGGCGACCAGCTGGTCGCACACCTCCGGGGCGAGGTCGTAGCGGGCGAACTCGTGCGCCAGCGGGGGGCCCAGCCGGGTCACGAAGGCGCGGCCGTCCAGCGGGATCCCGGTCTCGGCGGCAAGGACGTCGAAGACCTCGATCATCCCGACGCGGGGATCGATGAGGGTCATGTCGAGGTCGAAGCCGACGGTGAAACGCACGTCCCCGAGGGTAAGCCGCGTTCCTGGGCGGACCGTTCCCCCGGACGGCCTCGATGCCCGAAGGTGACCCAGCCGTTACCCAGCGTGTGAATCAGGCCACAGCGCCGCAGGTCTGCGTGTTCCGGCACACCACGGAGAGTGACCATTCTCCGTTCCCGAACCAGGGCCCGGACGCGGTGGCTGCCTCTACGCTGGCCGGATGAGCCGGCGCGTCGCACTGCCCGACGGCGTCGCCGACCCGAACCGGACGGCGCGCCGGTGCTGCACCGTGCTGCTGCTCCTGGTGCTCGCGTTCATCGGCTGGATCGTGCTCAAGCCCGGTCCTCCGGCCGGCGTCGCGCAGCTGGGTCTGCGCGGCTATCTCTGGCACGGTGGGCGGCACGGCCTGCCCAGCTGGGTCAGCTTCGACTTCGTCGAGAGTCTGGCGAACGTCATCATGTTCGTCCCGCTCGGCCTGTTCGGGGCGCTCGCCGTGCCCCGAATGCAGTGGCTGGTCTGGCCGGCCTGCACCGCGCTGTCCGGGGTCATCGAGACGCTGCAGGCCCTGCTGCTGCCGGGTCGCTACGGCATGGTCGAGGACGTGGTGGTGAACAGCCTCGGCGCGCTGATCGGGGTGCTGCTGGCCGTGCCGGTGCTGGTGTCACGGCGCCGCCGCTATCGTCGCGCGGCGGCCGGGCGCCGGTCCGCGAAGGACCGGGTGCCGCGATCGGCCCGTCAGACGCCGAACGGGTCGGTGGTGCGGCCCACCAGGTCCGCCACCGAGTTGATCACCAGCGACGGCCGGAACGGGTAGGCGTCGATCGAGGCGGTGGTGGAGATGCCGCTGAGCACCAGGATGGTGCGCAGACCGGCCTCCATGCCGGCGATGACATCGGTGTCCATCCGGTCGCCGACCATCACCGTCGACTCCGAGTGGGCGCCGATGGCCCGCAGCGCCGACCGCATCATCAGCGGGTTCGGCTTGCCGACGAAGTACGGCGTGCGCCCGGTGGCCTTCTCGATCAGCGCGGCCACCGCGCCGGCCGCGGGCAGCACCCCGGCCCGGCTGGGACCGGTCGCATCCGGGTTGGTCGAGATGAACAGCGCGCCCTTCTCGATGAGCCGGATGGCGGTGGTGATGGCCTCGAAGGAGTACGTCCGGGTCTCGCCGAGCACGACGTAGTCGGGATCACGGTCGGTGAGAACGTACCCGGCCTCGTGCATCGCGGTGGTCAGCCCGACCTCGCCGATCACGTAGGCCGAACCGTGCGGACGCTGCGAGTCGAGGAACTTCGCAGTGGCCAGCGCCGAGGTCCAGATCCGGTCCTCCGGGATGTCCAGGCCGGAGGACAGCAGTCGGGCCCGCAGGTCACGCCGGGTGTAGATCGGGTTGTTGGTGACCACGACGAAGTTGGTGCCCAGCGCTGTCAGCTCACCGATGAACTGGTCCGCGCCGGGGACCATGTGCTCCTCGTGGACCAGCACACCGTCCATGTCCAGCAGGTAGGACCACTTCGTGCCGTCCGTCGTTCGCTCGCTCACCGGTCCATTCTGGCGGATCCGCTGCCGCCGCCCTACCGTCGGCGGATGGACGCCGCCGTGACCGACCCGACCCGGGCGGAACTGCTCGATCACCTGCAGCGCGAGTCGGCCAGGTTCGCCGGCCTGCTGGGCGACACGGACCCGGCCGCCCCGGTCCCCAGCTGTCCGGACTGGACGGCCTCCGACCTGCTCTGGCACCTGA
Organism: Nakamurella alba; assembly: GCF_009707545.1. Taxonomy (NCBI): domain Bacteria; kingdom Bacillati; phylum Actinomycetota; class Actinomycetes; order Nakamurellales; family Nakamurellaceae; genus Nakamurella; species Nakamurella alba. Next base: position 129,109 of record NZ_WLYK01000012.1, read on the forward strand.
CCGAGGTGCAGGCGCTGTGGCGGACGGTGGTGCGGGACCGGCTGCACGGCCCGGCCGCGGCGCAGGCGGCGGCACCCGACCGCCCCGCCGACCATGCCGAGCTCCTCGCCCTGTTCGCCGGGACCAGCCGGGACCTGCACCTGGTGCTGTCCGATACCCCGTCGGCCACCGCGGTGTGGACCTGGGCCGACGACGAGGCCGACCACAGCGCGGGTTTCGTGCTGCGGCGGCAGGCGCACGAGGTCCTGGTGCACCGGCTGGACGCCGAGCTGGCCGCCGGCGCGGTGACCCCGTTCGACCCGGCGCTCGCCACGGACGGGATCGACGAGGTGCTGCACGTCATGTACGGGGGCTACCCGCCATGGGCCGACTTCGCCGCGGGCGGCGGCACGGGCCGGGTGGTGGCCACGGACACCGGGCGCAGCTGGGACCTGCAGCTCGGCCGCTTCACCGGGACCGGCCCGGAGAGCGGCCGCGAGTTCGACGAGCCCACCCTGCTGGTGGTGCCCGGTGGGCGGAGCGCGGTCGATTTCACCGTGTCCGGGACGGCCTCGGAGCTGGACCGGTGGCTGTGGAACCGGCCGGGCGATGTGGCGATCGACGGCGACGACGCTGCCGTCGCGGTGTTCCGGGAGATCCTGGCCGGCGGGGTGCAGTGACAGTCCTGCTGTGACAGTCGGGCAGCTGCAGGGGTGCAGCAGCACCGGTCAGCGCGGGTGGACCGCGATCTCCGTGGCCTTGACCGCCAGCACCACCGGCAGCCCGCTGACCAGTTCCAGCTCGGCGACCGCGGCCGGGGTGAGGTCGGCGGCGATCGATGCCGGCCCGCCCGAGGTGTCGACCCGCACCGTGCCGCCGACGGCCTGCACCGCCCGGACCACCGCGGGCCAGGCATTCCGCGGGCTGCCACCGGGCTGCTCCCGGTGCACGGCCACCGCCGACGGGGCGAACACGGCCACCACCGACTCCCCCGCCGCCACCGGCTCCGACGCGAGACCGCTGACCACGGAACCGTTCCCGGCCCGCACCTGCACCACCTCCCCGGATCCCACGGACTCCGACGCGGTGCCCTCGACCAGGTCCAGCCCGGCCAGCGCGGCCCCGAACACCGAGCGCGGCGCCTGCAGCACCCGCGCCACCGGGCCGCTGTCGGTCACCTCCCCGCGTTCCAGCACCACGGCGTCGTCGGCGAGCACGGCGGCGTCCAGCAGGTCGTGGGTGACCAGCACGGCGGTGGTGCCCTGCTCCCGCAGGTGGGTGCGCAGCACCTGGCGGACCTCCGGCGCGGTGGCGGCGTCCAGCGCGCCCAGTGGTTCGTCGAGCAGCAGCAGGTCCGGGCCGGCCGCCAGCGCCCGGGCCAGCGCCACCCGCTGGGCCTGGCCGCCGGAGAGCTGCCGCGGCTTGCGGCGCGCGAACTGCGCGAGACCGAGGACCTCGAGCCAGGTCTCGGCCTGTCGTCGGGCCTGCACCCGGCCGCGGCCCTGGGAGCGCGGGCCGAAGGCGATGTTCTCCAGCGCGGTCAGGTGCGGGAACAGCAGCGGCTGCTGACCCATCAGGCCGATCTGCCGCTGCTGCGGGGACACCGCCGCGGCCACCGACCCATCGGGGCGCACCTCGGTCAGCGTGCGGCCGGCCACCAGCACATGACCGCGGTCCGGCACCAGCAGCCCGGCGATCACCGAGAGCACGGTGGACTTGCCGGCGCCGTTCGGGCCCAGCAGGGCCAGGGTGCGGCCGGGTGCGACGTCGAGGGCGACGTCCACGGTGAAGGCGGAGCGGGCGACGGACATGCCCACCGACAGGCCGGCCCCGGCGACAGTGGTGGCGGTCATGTCGCGCTCCGGATCCGCCGCGGCTGCACCAGCGCCATGATCAGGATCGCCACCGCGACCAGCAGCAGGGAGAGCGCGATGGCGGTGTCCTGGTCCACCCCGGAGCCGTTGAACGCGGTGTAGATGGCCAGCGGCATGGTGCGGGTGACGCCGTCGGAATTGCCGGCGAACAGTGCGGTCGCGCCGAACTCGCCGAGGGCACGGGCGAAGCAGAGCACGGTGGCGGCCAGCAGGCCGGGGCCGACCAGCGGCAGCGTCACCCGGCGGAACACGGTCCAGTTGCCGGCGCCGAGGGTGGCGGCGACCGTCTCGTACCCGGTGCCGGCGGTGCGCAGCGCGCCCTCCAGCGACAGCACCAGGAACGGCAGAGCGACGAAGGCCTCGGCGATGACCACCGCGGTGGTGGTGAAGGCGATCTGGTAGTCGAACCAGAGGTCGAGGTACTTGCCGATCAGGCCGAGCCGGCCCAGCAGGTAGAGCAGGGCGATGCCGCCCACCATCGGCGGTAGCACCAATGGCAGGGTGACCATGGCCCGCAGCACCCGGATGATCCGGCCGTCCCGGCGGGCCAGCACCAGCGCCATCGGGATGCCCAGGATCAGGCAGACCACGGTCGCGGCGAGCGCCGTCTCCAGCGAGAGCCGCAGCGCCCGCAGCGCCGGGCCGGAGGTGATGGCGGAGGGCAGGGCCGGCCAGTCCGCCCGCACGAGCAGCGCCACCAGCGGCAGCAGCAGGAACAGCGCCCCGATGGTGGCCGGGATGTAGAGCACCCGCGGGACCTGCGAACGGGGGCGGCGCACCGCCCGGGTGATCCCGGGTGGTGCGTCGCCCCCGTCCGCGGGCTGCGGGGTGGTCAGCGGACCAACGGTCACGGAGCTCCGAAGCCGGCGTCGGCGAGCACCTGCTGGCCTTCGGCGCCGGTCACCATCGATACGAAAGCGGAAGCGGCCGCAGTGTTTCCAGCGTCCTCGGCCGCCGTCAGCACCCCGATCGGGTACTCGTTCACTGCGTCGGCGGCCTCCGGGAAGTCGACCCCGTCGACCCCGCCGTCGGACCCGGCGACGTCGGTCTTGTAGACCAGACCTGCGTCGGCGTCACCGGTCTCGACCTTGGTGAGCACCGCGGTGACGTTCTGCTCCTCGCTGACCGCGGTCACCGAGACCCCGGCGGCGTCGAGTGCCTTCTGGGCGGCGTTGCCGCACGGCACCTCGGGTGCGCAGAGCACGACCTTGAGGTCGGCAGCGGCCAGGCTCGCCAGGTCGGTGATGCCCTTCGGGTTGCCCGGCGCAACAGCGATCTGCAGCGTGTTGGTCGCGAAGTTCACCGGGTCGCCCACGATCAGGCTCTCGTCGGTGACCTTCTTCATGTTGTTCAGGTCGGCCGAGGCGAACACGTCGGCCTGCGCGCCGTTGATCAGCTGGGTGGCCAGCGTCGACGAGCCGTCGTAGGTGATCTCGGCGAACTCGACATCCGGGTGCGCGGCCATGAAGTCGGTCCGCAGCTGGTCGAAGGTCTTCTTCAGGGATGCCGCGGCGTAGACGGTCAGCGTGCCGGACAGGTCGTCCGGGGCGGCGCTGGTGGCCTCGGACGCGCTGGTCATCTCGGACGCACTGCTCGCGCTCGTCATGTCCGAGGCACCGGTGGCCGCGGAGGTGGTGGGGGCCGACGTGGTGGGCGGCGCTGTGGTGGGCGGCGTGGTGGAGCTCGCACTGTCGGAGGAGCTGCCGCAACCGGCGACCATGGCGACCGCCAGGGCGACGGCCAGGCCGCCCGCGGCACGGCGCCGCAGAGAGCTGGGGATCATGACTTGCCTCTCGGTGTCTCGACGATCACGGTGGTGGCCTTCACCACCGCGACGGCCAGGGAGCCGACCTGCAGGTCGAGCTCCCGGACTGCTTCGCTGCTCATCAGCGACACCACACGGTGTGGGCCGCACTGCATCTCGACCTGCGCCATCACCGTGTCCATGGTGATGGCGGTGACCAGGCCGACGAACCGGTTACGGGCGCTGCGGCCCACGCCGGACGGATCGTTCTCGGCGGGCGCGTGGTCCCGCGCGTACGCCGCAAGCTCGGCACCGTCGATGACCGCCGGGCCGTCACCGCGGCGGGCGGTCAGCACCCCGCCGTCGATCCAGCGCCGCATCGTGTCGTCGCTGACACCCAGCAGCTGGGCTGCCTCGGAAATCCGGAACTGCGTCATGATCCAGGATCATATGTCCGCATCTGCGGGAGCACGCACCCACTGCGGCCTGGTGTGACGCCGGTCGTACTGTGAGGTCATGACAATGAGGTTCGGACACTTCGTTCCGCAGGGCTGGCGACTCGACCTGGCCGGCATCGACCCGGCCGAGCACTGGCGCACCATGAGCGCGCTGGCACTGCGCGCCGACGCCGGCCCGTGGGAGTCGATCTGGGTCTACGACCACTTCCACACCGTGCCGGTGCCGACCGACGACGCGACGCACGAGGCCTGGACGCTGATGTCGGCGTTCGGCGCGATCACCCAGCGGGTGCGACTGGGACAGATGTGCACCTGCATGGCCTACCGGAACCCGGCCTACCTGGCGAAGGTGGCCGCCACCGTCGACCACGTCTCCGGCGGGCGGGTCGAGATGGGCATCGGCGCCGGCTGGTACGAGCACGAGTGGCGCGCCTACGGCTACGGCTTCCCGTCCGCCGGCGACCGACTGCGCGCACTGGACGAGGGCGTGCAGATCATGTCGCAGGCCTGGCGCACCGGATCGGCGACGCTGGACGGCCGCATCTACCAGGTGGACGGCGCGATCGTGCGGCCACTCCCGCTGCAGGAGAACGGCATCCCGCTGTGGATCGCCGGCGGCGGGGAGAAGGTGACACTGAAGATCGCGGCGAAGTACGCGCAGTACACCAACTTCGACGGTACCCCCGAGGGCTTCGCGCAGAAGTCGGAACTGCTGGCGGCGCACTGCGCCGACGTCGGCACCGACTACGGCGCCATCGTCCGGTCGGCCAACTACAACGTGCTGATCGGCCGGGACGAGAAGGAGGTCGAGGACCGCAAGGCCTGGATGGTCGACCACTACACGAAGGCGGCCGGCGCCGAGCAGGGCAGCACCATCGTCTCCCGCTACGGAAGCGGCCAAGCCGTCGGCACCGTCGAGCAGGTGATCGAGAACCTCACGAAGATGCAGGGTCTCGGTATGACCTACGCGATCCTGAACTTCCCGGAGCTGGCCTACGACACCTCCGGCATCGAACTCTTCGAGCAGCAGGTCATCCCGGCACTGGGCTGAGCGGGCGAATCCGCCGTGCCGGGTCTTCCCCGGCACGGCGGTGGCACGCCACGATGCCGGGATGGCAGCGGAACCCGCGGAGACCTACGACGACGATCCGGAGACGGCGGCCGCCGGCGCGGAACGGCTGAACTTCTTCTCCGACGCGGTGGTCGCCATCGCGATGACGCTGCTGGCACTGGAACTCCCGGTGCCGGAGGGCCGGACACCGGCCGAGTTCTGGACCGGGTTCGCCGAGAACTCCGGCGACTACCTGGCGTTCCTGCTCGGCTTCCTGGTGATCGCCCTGCACTGGCGCAACCACCACCGGATGATGGTCTACCTGCGGCGCAGCGACAGCACCCTGCGGCTGCTGGACCTGCTCTGGCTGCTGACCATCGTCCTCATGCCGTTCGCCACGAAGCTGCTCGCCGACGGTCCGCCGCCGGACGTCGAGGACTCGTCACGCGGCGCCCGGTTCGCGCTCTACGCGGCCCTGCAGGTGCTGTCCTACGTGCTGTTCGTACTGATGGTCCGGCAGATGTCGCGGCACGGCCTGGCCCGCGGCATGCCGCCGGGCCTGGTCACCGCGTCGGAGCGGTCGGTGCTGCTCATCGCCGGCGGCTTCGCGGTGTCGGTGCCCTTGTTCTTCGTCACGCACTGGGCGTGGATCTGCTGGGCGGTGGGCATCCTGCTTCAGGGGTTCTGGCTCCGGCTGACCCAACGCCGGCACCAGGTCCCGTAGGGACCGTCAGGGCACCAGCCGGGGCGCCGGGACCGGCTCGCCCCGGCCGAGAGGCCCGAGCACCGCGGCCATGTCGCGGTCCGGCGCCGGCTCGTCGGTGATCTCCACCTCCGCGATCCGGTCCAGCCGGAAGTGCCGGCCGTCCTCCCGGGTGCGGCACCAGCCGAGCAGGTAGCGGCGCCCTGACGCGGTGAGGATCCCGGACGGCTCGACGATGCGCTCGGTGGTGCGCCCCCGCCCGTCGGTGTGCAGGAAGGTGACCACCCGGCGGACCGCGATCGCCTCCTCCAGTGCCTCCAGCACGTCCTCGTCCACCTGCTGCCGCTCGGGTGCCGGGGCCGGCTTCCCGCCGAACAGCCGGACCACATTGCCGGGCAACACTTCCGGCTGCCGGGCCGGCGGTGCTGCCGGCCGGGACGCAGCGGATGGGGTGGCAGCGGGCCGGGTCACCGCCGGACGGCGGGGCTCCTCGTCGGCCGAGACGACCGCACCGGCCAGCTTGCGCAGCGCGCCGAGCACTGCCGGATCACGGCCGTCGGCGGTGGTCGGGACGGTCGCCAGCGCAGCCGTGATCGCCTCCACCTCGGCGAGGGAGAAGGCGATCGGGGGCAGGTCCGCGGGCATGTCCGGCAGCGTACGTCCGGCCGCCGACAGCCTCCGGGACCGACACGGTGCTACCCAGGGCTGCCCGGGCTCACCCGGCCGCGGCCAGCACGGCGCGGGCGGTCAGCACCCGCGCCAGGTGCTCGCGGTAGTCGGCGGCGGCGGAGGTGTCGTCGACCGGTGAGGTGCCCTGTGCCGCGGACTGCGCGGCGGCGCGCACTGCCTCCGCGGTGGCCGGCCCGCCGACCAGCGCCTGCTCGACCGCCGACGCCCGGATCGGCACCGCGCCCATGTTGGTCAGCCCGACCCTGGCGGCCCGGACGATGCCGCCCTCCACCTGCACGGCGGCCGCGACGGAGACGATGGACCAGGACTGCGCGACGCGGGTGAACTTCTCGTAGTGCGCGCCCCAGCCGGCGTAGGACGGGAAGGTCACCGCCACCAGGATCTCGTCCTCGGCGAGCGCGGTCGTGTAGTAGTCCTGGAAGAAGTCGGCCGCGGCCACCGTCCGCCGGCCCTGCGGCCCGGCGACGTCGAACTCCGCGTCCAGGGCGACCGCGACGGCGCCGAGATCACCGGCCGGGTCGGCGTGCGCCAGTGCCCCGCCCATGGTCCCCCGGTGCCGCACCTGCGGGTCGGCGACGGTCTGCTCGGTGTCGGACAGCAGCTTCAGGTGCTCGACCACCAGCGGGTCGTGCACCACCGAGTGGTGGGTGGCCATGGCGCCGATCCGGACGCGGTCGCCGTCCATCGAGATGCCCTGCAGCTCTGGCACCTTGCGAATGTCGACGAGGATGCCCGGGGCGGACATCCGCAGCCGCAGCACCGGGATCAGCGACTGCCCGCCGGCCAGGATCTTGCCGTCCTCCCCTGCCTCGGCCAGCGCGGTCAGCGCCTCGTCCAGCGTCGCCGGGGCGACGTAGTCGAAACCTGCGGGGATCATCGGGCGGACCCTTCCTCGTCGGCGGGGGCGGTGCGGGCACCGGTGGACAGTGCACCGGGGTCATCCGGCACGCCTTCGACCGGGATCTGTTCCGGAGCAGCGGCTCCGGAGACCGCCCGCCAGACACGCTCCGGGGTGCAGGGCATCTCGATGTCACTGACCCCGAGATGGCGTACGGCGTCCAGGATCGCATTGACCACGGCGGGGGTGGAGGCGATGGTGCCCGCCTCGCCGACACCCTTGACGCCCAACGGGTTCGTGGTCGCCGGGGTGACGGTCCGGCCGGTGGTGAACTCCGGCAGGTCGGCCGCCGACGGCACCAGGTAGTCGACGAAGGTGCCGGAGGTGAGCTGGCCGTCCTCGGTGTAGAGGGCCTCCTCGAACAGCGCCTGGGCGATGCCCTGGGCCAGGCCGCCGTGCACCTGCCCCTCGACGATCAGCGGGTTGATCACCTCGCCGATGTCGTCGACGCAGACGTAGGAACGGATGGTGACCCGGCCGGTCTCGGTGTCCACCTCGGTCGCGCACAGGTGGGTGCCGTGCGGGTAGGAGAAGTTGTCCGGGTCGACCACGGCATCGGAGTCCAGGGAGGCCTCCACCCCGTCCGGCAGGTTGTGCGCGGCGAAGGCGGCCCAGGCGATCTCGCCGATCTGCATGGACGTGTCGGTGCCGCGCACACTGAAAGTGCCCTTGTCGAACTCGATGTCGTCGACCGAGGCCTCCATCAGGTGCGCGGCCACCACCGTCGCCTTCTTGATCACCTTCTCCGCGGCCTTGACGATGGCCACCCCGCCGACCACCAGGGACCGGGAGCCGTAGGTGTCCATGCCCTTCGGCGCGGACTGGGTGTCGCCGTGGATCACCTCGACCAGGTCGAAGTCGACACCCAGCTGGTCGGCGACGATCTGCGACCAGGCGGTCTCGTGACCCTGCCCGTGGGCGGACGACCCGGTGATCACCTCGACCCCGCCGGTGGGCAGCATCCGGATCGACGCCGACTCCCAGCCGCCGGCGGCGTAGGACAGCGCACCGAGCACCCGCGACGGTGCCAGGCCGCACATCTCGGTGAAGGTGGAGATGCCGATGCCCAGCTGGACCGGGTCACCGGAGTCCCGGCGGCGCTGCTGCTCGGCGCGCAGCCCGGCGTAGTCGAACAGCTCCATGGCCTGCGCGGTGGCGGCCTCGTAGTTGCCGGAGTCGTAGGTGAGCCCGGCGACCGTGGTGAACGGGAACTCCTCGTGGGTGATCCAGTTCTTCTGCCGCAGCTCCATCGGCTCCATGCCGAGCTCGGCGGCCAGTTCGTCCATCATCCGCTCCACGCCGAAGGTGGCCTCCGGCCGCCCGGCGCCGCGGTAGGCGTCGGTCAGCGTCTTGTTGGTGAAGACGTTGGTGCAGGAGAAGCGGTAGGCGGGGATCTTGTAGATGGCGTTGAACATGAAGGCGCCGAGGATCGGCACACCGGGACCGACGGTGCCGAGGTAGGCACCCATGTCGGCGAGCAGCTCGACGTCGAAGGCGGTGACGGTGCCGTCCTTGCGGGCGGCCAGGGTGAGCTGCTGGATCTGGTCCCGGCCGTGGTGGGCCGAGATCAGCGACTCGGAACGGGTTTCCGTGTACTTGGCCGGCTTGTGCAGCTTCCGGGCCACCATGATGGTGATGACCTCCTCCGGCGTCAGCTGCAGCTTGCCGCCGAAGCCGCCGCCGACATCCGGTGCCACCACCCGCATCTTGTGTTCCGGGATGCCCTGGGAGAGCGCGAGCAGCACCTTGAGCACGTGCGGGATCTGGGTGGCCGACCAGATCGTCAGCTGTTCGGAGGTGGGGTCGACGACGGTGGAACGCGGCTCCATGAACGCCGGGATCAGCCGCTGCTGCCGGAAGGTGCGGCGGACGACCACCTGGTCCGGGTCGTTCTCGGCCGCGGCGATCGCCGCCTTCGCGTCCCCGCCGGTGCCGGCCTCACCCGAGTCGAAGGTCCAGACCGCGTTGCGGTTGGTGCCGAGATCGGGGTGCACCAGGCGGGCGCCGTCGGCCAGCGCGGCCGGCATGTCGGTGACGGCATCGACCGGGCTCCAGTCGATCTCGATCAGCTCGGCGGCGTCCACGGCAGCAGCCTTGGTGCGGGCGGCCACCACCGCGACGATCTCGCCGGCGTGCCGGACCTCGCCCACCGCGACCGGCAGCCGGGTCGGCGACTTCATGTCGGCGGTGATCGGCCAGGCGCACGGCAGGCCGCCCTGCTCCGGGAAGTCGGCCCCGGCCCAGACCCCGACCACCCCGTCCGCGGCCTTCGCCGCGGCCAGGTCGCCGACCTCGAAGGTGCCGGCCGCGATCGGCGAGCGCACCATCGCCAGGTGCACCATGCCGGGCAGTGACATGTTGTCGGTCCACCGGGTGCGCCCGGTGATCAGGTGCGCGTCCTCCTTGCGGCGGCGCTCCCGGCCGATCTCGGCCGACGCGCCCAGGGTGGCGGTCATGCCTGCGCCCCGGCCGGGTCCGGCACGTCGGCGATCGCGGCCGCGTTCATCCGCTGCGCGGCGTCGCCGACCGCGGCGACGATGTTCTGGTAGCCGGTGCAGCGACAGAGGTTGCCCTCCAGGCCTTCCCGGATCTCCGCCGGACTCGGGTTCGGGTTCTCCCGGAGCAGGCAGGTGGCCTGCATGATCATCCCGGGGGTGCAGTAGCCGCACTGCAGCGCGTGCTTCTCGTGGAAGGCCTGCTGCACCGGGTGCAGCTCCCCCGGCGCGCCGAGGCCCTCGATGGTGGTCACCTCGCTGCCGTCGGCCTGCACGGTGAGCACCGAGCAGGACTTCACGCTCGTCCCGTCCAGGTGCACGGTGCAGGCGCCGCAGTTGCTGGTGTCGCAGCCGATCACCGTCCCGACCTTGCCGAGGCGCTCGCGCAGGTACTGCACGAGCAGCAGTCGGGGCTCGACGTCGTCGGAGTACTGGACCCCGTCGACTCGCAGGGACACGGCCGTCATGGGCACTCCTCGGATCGGCGGCGAAGCGGCGTACAGCAGCGGATTCCCGGAGGGCGGCGTCCGGGTGACCGTGATCACAACAGTGCGCCCGCGACGGTGGGCCTGCAACCGGAACAGCGCATCGGTTCCCGCAGGTCAGTGGCTCCTTGTCGATGCCTTCCGCATGTGCGGAGATTGGATGGATCTGACACCGCAACTGCGTAATTCGGTGATCGACCGGACCCTCTCGCATCCGGCCACACAGCCTGCTAACATTTGTTTCGTCTTGCTAATTATCTGACCTGGCGGCAGTGGCGCCGCCCTGTGGAACGTCCGGGAGGTACCGGCCCGATGAGTGCTCATCCGTCCGCGCACGGCGATGTGAAGGCGCCGAGTCCGTTCAAGCAGCCGCGCGCGGTGTGGGCGGTGGCCTTCGCCTGCGTGGTGTCTTTCATGGGCATCGGCCTGGTCGACCCGATCCTGAAGAGCCTGGCCGGCCAGCTCGGTGCCTCCCCCGCCGACGTCCAGCTGCTGTTCACCAGCTACCTGGTGGTCACGGCGATCGCGATGCTGGTGACCGGCTGGATCTCCAGCCGGATCGGCGCCAAGCCGACGCTGATCACCGGCCTGGTGCTGATCGTGCTCTTCGCCGCTCTGGCCGGAGCGTCCGACAGCATCGGCGGCATCGTCGGTTTCCGGGCCGGGTGGGGCCTCGGGAACGCGCTCTTCATCGCCACCTCGCTGGCGGTCATCGTCGGCGCCGCGTCCGGTGGGTTCGCCGGCGCGATCGTGCTCTACGAGACCGCCCTGGGCATCGGTATCGCGCTCGGCCCGCTGGTCGGCGGCATCCTGGGCAACATCTCCTGGCGGGGACCGTTCTTCGGCGTCTCGGTGCTGATGGCGATCGCCATGGTGGCCACCATCGTGTTCCTGCCGAAGTTGCCGAAACCCACGCACAAGCAGAAGCTCTCGGAACCGCTGGCCGCGCTGAAGCACAAGAACCTGGCCATCACCAGCATCACCGGGCTGCTCTACAACTGGGGCTTCTTCACCCTGCTCGGCTACTCGCCGTTCCTGATGGGCATCGACAGCCCGATCCTGCTCGGCCTGGTGTTCGCCGGCTGGGGCATCCTGGTCGCCGTCTTCTCGGTGTTCGGTGCCCCGGCACTGCAGCGCCGCTTCGGCACCCCGCGCACCCTGTACGGCAACTTCGTGCTGATGGCGATCGACCTCGCGGTGATCGGCATCTTCCCGGACCAGCCGACGGTGGTGATCGTCGCGGTGATCGTGGCCGGCGCCTTCATCGGCATCAACAACACCCTGGTGACCACCGCGGTGATGAGCATCGCGCCGGTCGAACGTCCCGTCGCCTCCGCCACCTACGGCTTCGTCCGGTTCATCGGCGGTGGTCTGGCACCGTTCGTGGCGGGCATCCTCGCCGAGCACTTCAGCGCCCACATCCCCTTCCTGCTCGGCGCTCTCGCCGTGCTGGTGGCCGCGGTGGTGCTGAGCACCGTGCACAAGGGCCTGGACGCCGCCGACCGCGGCGAGATCGCCCAGCCGGAGAAGGACGAACTGGACCGGATCGAGGACGCCGACCCGCTGCCCGAGGCGATGACCGTCGGCAACGCGGACTGATCGGTCCGCCTTCAGGCGGTGCGGGCCGACCCCTTCCGGTTGACCGGGAGCGGGATCGGGGCGGCCACCGGCTCGCGGTGGATGGCGCCGGAGGTCTCGGTCAGCGGCCGGCCGCCGCCGTCCCAGCGGCGGGCGATGATCTCGGCGGCGATGGAGATCGCGGTCTCCTCCGGGGTGCGGGCGCCCAGGTCGAGACCGATCGGGCTGGACAGCCGGGCCAGGTCCGCCTCCGCCACCCCCGCCTCCTGCAGCCGCTGGATCCGGTCGTCGTGGGTGGCCCGGCTGCCCATCGCGCCGACGTAGGCGACGTCCAGCGGCAGCGCGAGCGCCAGCACCGGGACGTCGAACTTCGGGTCGTGGGTGAGCACGCAGATCACCGTGCGCGGATCGATCGCACCGGCATCGATCTGGGACTGCAGGTAGCGGTGCGGCCAGTCGACCACCACCTCGTCGGCGTCCGGGAAGCGGCGGCCGGTGGCGAACACCGGGCGGGCGTCGCACACCGTCACCCGGTAGCCGAGGAAGCTGCCCATCCGGGCGACCGCGGCGGCGAAGTCGATGGCGCCGAACACCAGCATCCGCGGGGCCGGGGCGAACGAGGAGACGAACACCTGCAGCCCCTCTCCCCGGCGCTGACCCTTCGGGCCGTAGGTCAGGGTGGCGGTGCGGCCGGCGGCGAGCAGCCCGCGGGCGTCGTCGGTGATCGCGTCGTCCGCCCGGGCCGAGCCGACCGAGCCGGCCGTCCGGTCCGGCCAGATCACCAGGTGCCGGCCGGCGCTCCCGGCCGGTCCCTCGATCACCGTGGCGAGTGCGACCGGCTCGTCCGCCCGGATGGAGTCGGCCAGCTCGCCGAACTCCGGGAAGGTGGTGCGCGACACCTGCTCGGTGAAGATGTCGATGATCCCGCCGCAGGTGAGCCCGACGGTGAAGGCGTCGTCGTCGGACACCCCGTAACGCTGCAGGCCGGCCGCCCCGTCGCCGTCGCGCAGCTGCGTGGCGCGCTCGTACACGGCGCCCTCGACGCAGCCGCCGGAGACGGACCCGACCGCGGTGCCGTCCGGGCCGACCAGCATGGCGGCGCCGGGCGGACGCGGCGCGGACCGGAAGGTGCCGACCACGGTGCCCACACCGACGGACTCGCCGGCCCGCCACCACTGCAGCAGGTCGTCCAGCACCTCACGCATCCCGGATCACCTCCAGCAGTTCCTCGAGTGTCGCCAGCGTGTGGCCGGCCAGGAAATGATCCAGGTACGGCAGCACGGCGACAATCCCAGTCTGCACCGGCGCGTACCCGTCCTTGCCCTTGTGAGGGTTCACCCACACCGTCGTCCGCGCCAGTCGGTGCAGCCGGTCGACCTGCTCGGCGAGGAGTTCCGGCCCGCCGCGCTCCCAGCCGTCGGAGAAGATCACCAGCACCGCGCCGCGGGCGGTGCCGCGGCGTCCCCACCGATCGGTGAAGGCGCGCAACACCTCTCCGAGCCGGGTGCCGCCGGAGTAGTCCGGGATCACCTCGGCCGCCGCGGCCAGCGCCTGGTCGGCATCGGCCCCGGACAGTGCCCGGGTGATCCGGGACAGCCGGGTGCCGATGGTGAACACCTCGACGGCCCGGGGCCGGCGGCGGACCAGCAGGTGTGCGAAACGCAACAGCGAGTCCGCGTACGGCGCCATGGATCCGGAGACGTCGACCAGCAGCACGATCCGGCGCGGGCGGGTGCGCCGGCGGTGCCGCAGCAGCGCCGCCGGTTCGCCGCCGGCCCGCAGCACCGCCCGCACGGTCCGGTGCGGATCGACCGGGCCGTGCCGGTGCGGCCGGCGGCGGGACGAGCGGCGGTCCGGCAGCCCCGGGCGCAGCAGGGCGAGCATGGCGGCCATCTCGGCCTTCTCGGCGGCGGTCAACCGGGCCAGGTCCTTGTGCCGCAGCACCTCGGCGTCCGCGGCCGCGGCCCGGACCGGCGGGGTGTCGGCGGTGCTGTCCTCGGTGCCGGCTCCGGTGGTGGTCGCCATCGTCATCGTCGTCCGCCGCACGGTGCCGGGCGGTCCGGTGCGTGCCGCCGCCACCGGGTCACCGCCGAACCAGGCCTCGAAAACGGCGTCGTAGAGGGGGATGTCGTCCGGGTGAGCGGTGAGGGTCGCCCGCCCGGCCCAGTACACCCCGTCCGGCCGGCCGGCGTCGACGAGATGGGTCGCGCGCAGGAAGGAGTCGGTCCGGTCCGGCCCGACCGCCAGCCCGGCCGCGGCCAGCGCCCGCGGGAACCCGGCCAGCGGGGCGAGCCGATCGGTCGTCACCGCGGTGTCGGTCATCGCGGGGCGGTCAGGAGGCGAGCAACGCGGCGAGGCCGGAGGCGGTGACCCGGGTGATGTCCTCCCGGTACTTGAGCACGGCCCCCAGGGTGGCCGCCGCGGTCTCCGGGTCGAGATCGGCGCAGCCCAGGGCGTGCAGGGCCCGGGCCCAGTCCAGCGACTCGGCCACGCCGGGCGGCTTGAGCAGGTCGGCCTCGCGCAGCCGGCCGACGGCCCGCGCCACCTGCGCGGCCAGCCCCGCCGCCACCTCCGGTGCGCGACGGCGCAGGATGTCGATCTCCCGCTGCAGCGACGGGTGCTCGACCCAGTGGTAGAGGCAGCGCCGCTTGAGCGCGTCGTGCACCTCGCGGGTCCGGTTGCTGGTGAGCACCACCAGCGGCGGCGTCTCGGCGGCCACCCGGCCGAATTCCGGGATGGTGACGGCGTTCTCGGACAGCACCTCGAGCAGGAACGCCTCGAACTCGTCGTCGGCCCGGTCCACCTCGTCGACCAGCAGCACCGCACCGGGGGTGCGCAGCGCCTGCAGCACCGGCCGGGCCAGCAGGAACCGCTCGGAGTACAGCTCGTTCTCCACACCATCCACCGGCCCGCCCGCCCGCAGCGCCCCGGCCGCCTCCAACGTGCGCAGGTGCAGGATCTGCCGCGGGAAGTCCCAGTCGTAGAGCGCCTGTGCCGCGTCGATGCCCTCGTAGCACTGCAACCGGATCAGCGGCACCCCGCGCACCTGGGCGAGGGCCTGGGCCAGTGCGGTCTTGCCGACGCCGGCCTCCCCCTCCAGCAGCACCGGCCGCCCCATCGCACCGGCCAGGAAGGCGACGGTGGCGATGCCGTCGTCGGCCAGGTAACCGACCGAGTCCAGCGCGGCCGCCAGCTCGGCAGGGGTCGTCGGGGTGCTCACCGCGCACCGGGCCGCATCATGTGACCAGTGTGAACCACACCCCGCGGCAGCGTGGACAGCGCCGTGACCGCGGACGAACGGCACCGCGGACCTCGGCACCGGGATCACTGGCACACGGTCGGACCAGCCGGTCCGGTTACCCTGGGGGCATGTCGACGGTCGCCCTGGGCCTGCCCCGGCCCGGGGTGCGCCCGGGCCGGGCCGGCGACGTCTCCGCAGTTGCGGACCCGTCCCGCCCGGCATCCCCGTATCTGCTGGACCGGTTCGGCAGGCGCGCTCGCGATCTGCGGGTCTCGCTCACCGACCGGTGCAACCTGCGCTGCACCTACTGCATGCCGGCCGAGGGCCTGGACTGGATGCCGCAGGACCAGGTGCTGTCCGACGACGAGCTGCTGCGGCTGATGCGGGTGGCGGTGGAACGGCTCGGCGTCGAGGAGATCCGGTTCACCGGCGGTGAGCCGCTGCTGCGCAAGGGCATCGTCGACCTGGTCCGGGAGACCGCGCTGCTGCGGCCGCGCCCGGAGATCTCGCTGACCACCAACGGCATCGGGTTCGCCCGCCGGGCCGCCGACTTCGCCGACGCCGGACTCGACCGGATCAACATCTCCCTGGACACCCTGCGATCGGACACCTTCACCACGCTCACCCGGCGGCCCCGGCACGCCGACGTGCTGGCCGCGCTGGCCGCCGCCACCGAGGCGGGCCTGCGGCCGGTGAAGATCAACGCGGTGCTGCTGCGCGGGGTCAACGACCACGAGGCCGTCGATCTGTTGGCCTTCGCGCTGGAGCACGGCTACCACCTGCGGTTCATCGAGCAGATGCCGCTGGACGCCGGGCACTCCTGGCAGCGCTCGTCGATGATCACCGCCGACGAGATCCAGCAGCGGCTGCAGGAGCGCTTCGAATTGCTGCCGCATCCCGCCCCGCGGGACGGCGCTCCGGCCGAGCTCTTCGACGTCGCCGGGTACTCGACCGACGGTGCCCCGGCGACCGTGGGCATCATCGCCTCGGTGACTCGCCCGTTCTGCGGCGACTGCGACCGCACCCGGCTCACCGCCGACGGCCAGATCCGCAACTGCCTGTTCGCCCGGTCGGAGACCGACCTGCGGGCCGCGCTGCGGTCCGGTGCCGATGACGAGCAGCTGGCCGACCTCTGGCGGGGCGCGATGTGGTCCAAGCTGCCCGGCCACGGCATCGACGACCCGTCCTTCCTGCAGCCCGACCGGCCGATGAGCGCGATCGGTGGCTGACCCCGCTGATCCCGCGGTCCTGATCCGGTACTTCGCCGCGGCCCGGGCCGCCACCGGCACCGAGCAGGAATGGGTCTCGCCGGTCCCGGCCACCCTGGACGACCTGCTGACGATCGCGGTCGGCCGGCACGGCGCCGCGCTGCAGCGGGTGCTGCCGCGCTGCAGCTACCTGCTCGACGAGATCGCCGTGCACGACACCGGTGTGGCCCTGGTCGCCGGTGCGGCTGTCGACGTGCTGCCGCCCTTCGCCGGCGGCTGAGCGATCAGGCCGGTAGGTCCGGACGGGCGATGGCCGTTCTCCCGCAGTTGGGCCGACGGTGTATCAACGGTGTCGCGGGCGTCCTCGTCCTGGGTGTGCGGAACGGCCGGTCGCGCCGGACCGTGCACAAGCGCCGCGCGCGGAAGGCGTGTCCGACTGTTGCCACCTGCGACGGGAGGGCTACCGTTTCGCGCAGGTGTTGCACACCGTCACCGTGAGCGCACTCCACGCTCGCACCGACCAGGAGGTCCTCGTGTCCCAGCCCCCCGGCGGCTATCCGCCGCCCCCCGAGCAGCCCCCGTCCGGTGGCTACCCGGGCGGGTTCCCCCCGCCGCCTCCGGCCGGACCGCCTCCGGGCGGGGCTCCCGGTGGCTACCCGCCGCCGCCCGCGGGCGGTTACCCGCCGCCGCCGGCACCCGGTGCCTACCCGCCGCCCGCGGCCCCGCCACCGGCCGGCCCGCCGCCGGGTGCCTACGCCCCTCCCGGGCAGCAGCAGCCCCCGCCGCCCGGATACGGTGCGCCCGGCGCCTACCCGCCGCCCGCCCAGGGCGGCTACGGCCCGCCGCCCCCCGGCTACGCGCCGCAGGGTCCCGGCTCCGGGGCACCGTCCTTCGACCCGTCCAAGGTGTCGATCGCAGGATGGGGTGTGATGGGTGCGGCGCTGCTGACCCTGATCGCCAGCTTCTTCAGCTTCTGGTCCGTGTCGTACGCCGCTGTCTACATCGGGTACGGCTTCGGTCTCAGCGGCTGGTCGCTGTGGTGGTGGATCCCGGTGCTGATCGCGCTGGCGGTCGGCGTGGCCTACGCGCTCACCCTGTTCGGGGTACTCAAGCCCGGCCAGGTCAAGCCGGAATGGCTGGTCTACGGCGCGGCCGGCTCGTTCGTGCTGATGATCATCGTGCTGATCCACACCTTCGCCTACAACGGTCCGTTCGGCGCTTACTCGGACGGGAGCACCGGCCCGAGTTTCGGTGTCTGGTTCGCGCTGATCACCACCCTGGCACTGACCTACTTCACCGCGCTCGCCGCGCAGAGCGCCGGCGCCCGGCTGCCGATCAAGGTGCCCGGACCGGCCTGATCCGCACCTCGCAGCGCTCCTGACAGGGCCGCGACCACCTCGGTGGTCGCGGCCCTGTCGCGTCGGAGGATGATCGCGGGATGACCGGCAGCCCGATCGCACAGGCCGCGGCGCTCTTCGACGGCGACCCCGGCTACCTCAACACCTCCTCCTACGGGCTGCCGCCCCGCCCGGCGTTCGAGGCGATGCTCGCCGCACAGCAGGACTGGCAACGCGGGCGCACCAGCTGGGAGGGCTGGGCTGCCTCGGTCGACGACTCCCGGGCCGCGTTCGGCCGGTTGATCGGGGTGCCGCCGGAGCGGATCGCCACCGGATCCGCGGTGTCGCAGCTGCTCGCGCCCGTCGCCGCGGCGGTGCCCGACGGCGGCACGGTGCTGGTGCCGGACGTCGAGTTCACCTCTGCCGTCTTCCCTTTCGCCGTGCACGAGGGCCGCGGGGTGAGCGTCCGCACGGCGCCGCTGGACGGTTTCCTGGATGCGATCGTCCCCGGCGTCGACCTGGTCTCGTTCTCCGCCGTCCAGTCCGCCGGCGGCGAGGTGGCCGACATCCCGGCGATCGCCGCGCGCTGCCGGGAGGTGGGTGCCCTGGTCGTGCTGGACGCCACCCAGGCGGCGTCATGGCTCGACCTGCACCCGGACCTGGTCGACGTCGGCGTCTGCGGTTGCTACAAGTGGCTGTGCAGCCCGCGCGGCACCGCGTTCCTCTGGACCGGCGCCGGGGTCGGCGACCACCGGGCCGACATCACCGACCGGATGCTGCCACTGGCCGCCGGCTGGTTCGCCGGGGCCGACGTGCACTCCTCCTACTACGGGATGCCGCTGCGGCTCTCGACCGACGTCCGGCGTTTTGACATCTCCCCGGCCTGGCATGCCTGGGTGGGCGCGGCACCCGCCCTGGACCTGCTCGCCGACCTCGGCCATGAAGCCATCGGCGAGCACGACATCGCCTTGGCCCAGCTGTTTCTCGACCGGTTGGGTATCAACCGGACCACGGATTCGGCGATCGTCAGCGTCCCCGCGGACGAGGCCGCACTCCGGCGCCTGGTGGACGCCGGAGTGCGGTTCGGGGTGCGGGCCGGTCAGGCCCGGTTCGGGTTCCACCTGTACACGACCGCGTCGGACGTGCAGCTGGCGGTGGCCGCCCTGACCGGTGGTCCTACGCCGTGACCTTGCGCATCGTGGTGTAGCCGCCGGCCACCAGCAACAGACCGAGCAGTGCCGAGAAGCCGGTGATGGCAAGGATGTCGGTGTTGACGAAGAACCGCCCCACCTCCGGCCACCAGCCGCGGACCGAGACCAGCACCGCCGCAGCCAGGACCACCAGCACCAGCGACGCGGTGAACACCACCACGCCCACCATCTTCCAGCGCGCCCAGATCAGGCCGGCCCACAGGCCGAACAGGAAGGCCAGCACGAGGAACACCACGGTGGTGATCAGCACCTGGTAGAGCGGGCCGTCGGTGAACCCGGGGATGCGGAAGAAGTGGATGTTGCGACCCCAGCCGCCGGTGATGCCCTCGAGCCAGGTGCAGAAGGTCAGCAGCAGGCCGTGCCCCACCGAGAGGATGACCATGGTGAGAGCTGTTCCGGCGTAGTACTTCTTCCTGGTCAGGCCCAGCGCCATGCCGAAGGGCAGGAACTTGCCCACCGCCTGGGCACCGAGCACGACCATGAAGAAGTAGATGGTCGCCAGGGCCCCGGTGTAGTAGTTGGCATCCGGGTTCGGCGGCACCAGCGTGAAGATCACGAAGTTGACCGCGAAGATGAAGGTGAGCACGCCCCAGGTCAGCCAGGTCAGCGAGTACCGGTCGATCAGGTGCAGCCGGACGATCGAGAACGGGTTCACCCCGGGCATTCTCGCGCCCCGGAGGGCCCCTGCTGTCGCTGTGGTCATGCCGGCACCGCCTTCGTCTCGTCCCCTGCCACACCTGTCCCCGCGCCGCCCTCGGCCCCGGTCCCGGATGCCCGGACCACCAACTGCTGCAACGAGACCGGCTCGATCACGAGATCCGCTGCCCTGGAACGGTTGCGATCCTCCCGGTCGAACGGACCGAGCACCATCACCTTGCTGCGCCCGCCCAGATCCTGTCGGTGCAGCACCTTCCGGCGCCCGACGACGTCGGCGACCGCCGCGGTCGGGCCGCTCACCGTGACCGCCCGTTCGCGCAGGTCGTCGGCGGAGCCGGCCAGCACCAGCCGTCCGTGGTCGATGACCAGCACGTCCTCCAACAGGTCACCGACCTCGTCGATCAGATGGGTGGACAGCACGACGGTGCGCGGATGCTCGGCATAGTCCGCCAGCAACCGGTCGTAGAACGTCTGCCGCGCCACGGCATCCAGCCCGAGGTAGGGTTCGTCGAACACCGTGAGTTCGGCCCGGGAGGCCAGGCCCAGCACGATCCCGACGGCCGACATCATGCCGCGGCTGAACTTCTTCACCGGCCGGTTCAGCGGCAGCTGGAAGTCGTCCACCAGCTGCGCGGCGAAGTCGGCGTCCCAGTGCGGGTGGAACCAGGACCCGGCCTCCAGCACCCTCTTGAACTTGATGTCCGGGTAGATCTGGCCCTCCCGCACCACCGACATCCGGCGCAGTACCCGCTCGTTCTCGGTCGGGTCCTCGCCGAACACCGACACCCGCCCGGACGTCCGGAACTCGTGCCCGGCCAGGATGCGCATCAGCGTGGTCTTGCCGGCGCCGTTCCGGCCGAGCAGCCCGGTGATGGTGTGCTCGCGGACCGACAGCGAGATGTCGTCGAGTGCGGTGATGCCACGGTAGCGGCGGGTCAGGTGTTCGATCTCGACCACGGCCATGACGTCCTCCTTCTCCGTTGTGGAGTCCCCCGGCCGGCGGAACGCCCGCTCCCGGTGGAACTCTCGATCAGGTCCTGTGCAGTGGTGTCACATACCGTTCCGGCGTCGCCGGTCGGTGTCCTCGATCAGTGCGGACAGCTCCGCCGTCCCCATGCCCAGCCGGTCGGCCTCGGTCAGCAACGGCACGATGTAGGCGTCGGCGAACTGCTCTCGCCGACCCTGCAGCAGCCGCTCCCGCGCCCCGTCGACGACGAACATGCCGACGCCGCGGCGCTTCTCGAGCAGACCCTGGTCGACCAGGAGGTTGATCCCCTTGGCCGCCGTGGCGGGGTTGATGCGGTGGAACGAGGCGAACTCGTTGGACGACGGCACCCGGGCACCCTCGGCGAGGCTGCCCGACACGATGTCCGCCGACAACTGCTGGGCGATCTGCACGAACAAGGGCGTCCCCTCGTCCAGCATGGCACCTCCCGGTCCGTCGGTTCATTACTCGACTAATGTACCCACGAACCGCGGCAACTCGCAACCCTTCCCGGAAACGGCGACGGCCCGGTCCCCCTGCGCGGGGAACCGGGCCGTCGAAAGTTCTCGGAGTTGTGCGGTGCACCCTCCCGGTCAGGACGATGCGGAGAGGCGCCTGACTGCTTCTGCCATCTGCTCGACCGCTTGCTCCAGGACGTCCGCCGGCATGGCGAAGTTGAGTCGGACGAAGTCGTCGCCGATGTCGCTGCCGCACGGGCGACCGTCGGTCAGCGCGACCCCGGCCTCCCTCAGGAAGAACTCCGCTGCCGGCTCGCCCAGGCCCAGCGCCGAGCAGTCCAGCCAGGCCAGGTACGTCGCCTGTGGCCGGGACGAGGTGATCCCCGGCAGCAGTGCGGGCAACAACTCGTAGAGCCGGTCACGGTTGTGCTCCAGGCGCACCATCGTGTCGGCGAGCCAGGCACCGCCCGCGCTGTACGCGGCTGTGCTGGCGATCACCCCCAGCGTGCTGGCCCCGTGGCTGGGCATGAATCCCACCCGGTCCCAGATCTCGAGGTCGGCCGCCCCGCCGAGGATCAGCTGGGCACACTTGGTACCGGCCAGGTTCCACGCCTTGGACGTCGAGGTCACAGTGACCGTGTGCGCGGCAGCGACGCCGTCGACGGACGCGTACGGGACGTGGATCGACCCACTGAAGAGCAACGGCGCGTGCACCTCGTCCGAACAGACCCGGGCTCCGTGCCGGGCGACGATCGAGCTGAGGGCGGCGAGTTCGTCCGCGGCGCTGGTCACCCCCAGGGGGTTGTGCGGGTTGCAGAGCATCAGCATTCCGGCGCCCGCCGCGAAAGCCCGGTCGATGCCGTCCAGGTCGAGCCGGTACGTGCCCGGTCCGCCGATCATCGGCACCTCCACGACCTCCCGGCCGAGGGAGCGCGGCAGCGTGTAGAACGGCGGGTAGGCGGGCGGCGTGACGATCACCGGACTTCCCGGGGCACTGAAGTGCTCGATCGCCACCTCCATGCCCTTCAGCGCGTCGGGCACCAACACGATCCGGTCGTGATCGACCTCCCACCCGTACCGGGAACGCATCCAGCCGGCGCAGGCCTGGACCAGGGACGATCGGGCGCTCTCCGGGAGATAGCCGAACAGGTCCTGCTCGATCGCGGTGCGCAGGGCCTGTGCGACGGCGGGGGCCGTCCCGAAGTCCGACTCCGCCACCCAGGCACCGAGGGCGCCGGGGAACTGGGTCCACTTCAGGCTGCCGCGGCCACGCAGTTCCGCCACGGTGCCGGCCCGGGCGGTGCGGACGTCGGCCGGTCCGGACACGGTGGTCATCGCCGGCCCTCTCACTTCGACCGGACGGCGGCGACCGGGGCGGGCCCGGCGGAACCGTCCCCGTCGTCCCCGATCTCGTTGAGGTAGTTGTAGATGGTGAAGCGGGTGACACCCAGCACCGTGGCCACCATCTGCACCGAGTCCCGCAGCATGAACATGCCCTTCTGCTTGAGAGTGCGCACCACCTGGAGCTTGTGCTCCTTCTTCATCAGTTCCACCGGGACCGCGATGTCCCGGACCGCTCGGTGCACGAGATGGGCGGCGAGCTCGTCCAGGTCCTTGACGAAGAGTTCCTGACTGGGCTCCTCCGCCTCGTCGGAACCGGTCGGCGCGGGCAGCTCGATGACCGGGTCCGGCACCTCGTGCGGACGGACACCGCCCAGCATCATCTCGGCCACCCGGACCACCGACTGCCACGCCGAGATGTCGGTGTTGATGCACAGGGCCAGCACCCGCGCACCGTCGGCGTCCCGGACGATCATCGTCGACGACCGCATCTTGCGACCGTCGGCCAGCTTCGTCTCGTAGCCGGTCTCGATGTCCTCCCCGGCGCCCGAGGCGATCCTCTCCAGCAGCAGGTCGGTGGCGGGGTCACCCGGCGACCGACCGGTCACGTCGCCGTGCACGGCCACGATGGAGTTCGGCAGCCGGGCGAGATCGTGCAGCACCACCTCGCTGCACGACGGCAGGGAGCGCCCCAACGGCTCGACCAGTGCGGTGAAGACGGCCATGAGCCGTTCCGCGTCCGGCGACCTGAGCGGCTTCCGGCGTGAGATCTGAGATGTCATCAACGTCCCTGGATAGGTGGTGCACGGTCCGGTGGTGGGCGACCACCCGCCGGTCACCGCATCGCGAACGGTGTTTCGGATCCTGCCCGCCGAGTGGTCAACAGGTTGTTGAAATCTGCGATCGAGGTGTTGAAATCGCCTGCACTGCAGTGGGATTGGTTCCGGTATACCGATGATCGCGGGCGCTGCCAAGGCCATGGGTCAACGTGCCGTTGAGACCTCCGTCGCATCGGTAAACAGACTGTTAACGCCGTCAACAGGCCATTGACCGTCTCCACAGCAGTGAGAGAAGAATCGGTCCAACGAGCCGGGACCTCGCAGTCGGACTGCCTCCCGATGACTCGGAGTTGAGCTGCACAGCCCTGCTCCTGCAGGCACTCTCGTCACGCAGTGGATCCCGGGCCCCGGGATCCACCCGCCGGCGAACCAGATGGACCCCGAGAAACGGCCGCGCCGAACGGACGTGATCGGGGACGACGCCCGATCCGCCCGGAGGTGGACATGCCGCACGACCTCGACATGCCGGCGCCTGCGCGCACCGCCCCTGCCCGCCCGGAGGCGGCTGCGGACAGCAGTGACCTCGCCGCGGTGATGGCTGCCGCCTCTCGTCCGGTGGTGCGGCGGCGTCGGCCGGGGATGTGGGTGTTGACGGCGGTGGTGGTGGTGCTGACGGTGTTCTCGGTGCTGTCGGTGGCGCGGAACCCGGCGATGGAGTGGTCGGTGGTGGGTGACTACTTCTTCTCCTCGTCGGTGCTGGAGGGGTTGTGGCTCTCGGTGTGGGTCACGGTGCTGGTGACGGTGTTGTCGCTGCTGCTGGGTGCGGTGCTGGCGGCGATGCGGCTCTCGCAGCAGCCGGTGCTGCGCGCACTGGCCTGGGGCTACGTGTGGATCTTCCGGTCGGTGCCGCTGCTGGTGCAGCTGTTGGTGTGGTTCAACATCGGCTACCTCTATCCGAAGCTGTCGTTCGGCATCCCGTGGGGTCCGACGTTCGTGGAGGCGCCGGCGCGTGAGGTGATGACCGCGGTGCTGGCGGCGCTGCTGGGGTTGACGTTGCACGAGACTGCTTATGCCACCGAGATCATCCGGGGCGGTCTGCTGTCGGTGGATGCCGGGCAGCGGGAGGCGGCGCACGCGCTGTCGCTCTCGCCGCTGTTCACCTTCACCAGGATCGTGCTGCCGCAGGCGATGCGGGCGATCCTGCCGTCGGCGGGGTCGCTGTTGGTGGGCACGTTGAAGGCGACGTCGATGTTGTCGGTGATCGCGGTGGCGGACCTGTTGTACTCGGTGCAGATCATCTACAACCGCACCTTCCAGATCATCCCGCTGCTGACGGTGGCCTGCATCTGGTACCTGATCGTCACCTCGGTGCTCTCCGTCGGCCAATGGGGCATCGAGAAGCACTTCGCCCGAGGCACTTCCCGCTCTGTACCCGGGGGATTCATCGCCCGCTACCGAGGTTCCCGTCGTCGTACCCTGGAGGTGGAGGCATGAGAGCAGCTGGAGCTGCTGCCGCACAGCTGATCCCGGGTGCCCTCGATCGCCCGGTGATCCGGATCCGGTCGTTGACCAAGTCGTTCGGTGCGTTGCAGGTGCTCAAGGGCGTCGACCTCGACGTGCACCGCGGTGAGGTGGTGTCATTGATCGGCGCGTCCGGGTCGGGGAAGTCGACGCTGTTGCGCTGCATCAACGGTCTGGAGGACCCGGAGACGGGTCTGATCGAGGTGGACGGCGCGTTGATGGGCCGGGAACTGCGCGGTGGCCGGATCCACGAGGTGTCGCCGCGGCGGGCCCGGGCGCAGCGGGCCGAGGTGGGGATGGTGTTCCAGAGCTTCCACCTGTTCGGGCACCGGACGGTGCTGGAGAACGTCATGCTTGCGCCCCGCCATGTGCGCCGGGTGTCGCGGGACGCGGCCCGGTCGGCGGCGATGGAGCAGCTGGAGCGGGTGGGGTTGGCGGACAAGGCCGGTAACTATCCGCGGCAGCTCTCCGGCGGCCAGCAGCAGCGGGTGGCGATCGCGCGGGCGCTCTGCATGCGGCCGACAGTGATGCTGTTCGACGAGCCCACGTCGGCGTTGGACCCGGAGTTGGTGGGTGAGGTGCTGGACGTGATCAAGGACATCGCCGCGGACGGCGCGACGATGATCATCGTGACCCACGAGCTGGCCTTCGCCCGGGACGTGTCCGACCAGGTCGTCTTCCTGCACCACGGCACCATCCTGGAGTCCGGCCCGCCCGAGCAGCTCTTCGGGGCCCCGCGCCACGAGCGCACCCGGGCCTTCCTGCAACGCTTCACCGGCACCGACTGACCCTGCCGGCGCTTCGATCTCCCTTCGGACCGTCCGCCGGACATACCGACCTCTGTTGCTCCGCCGATGTTCCCGGCGACCCCGCACGCCCCCGACACGACCGTGATCGGACCCCTTCCCCACGAGGAGTTCCCTTGTCTGCTGTGTCTGCTGCGCTGCGCCATCGGCGCAAGCCCGCCCTGCTCGCTCTGCTGGGAGTCACCGCACTGGTGGCGACCGCCTGCGGTTCCGACAGCTCGACGGCGTCCTCCAGCACCTCCGCTGCCACATCCGCTGCAGGTTCGGCGGTCTCGTCGGAGGCGTCGTCCGCGGGTTCCTCCCCGGCCTCGTCTGCTGGATCTTCTCCGGTGGGTGAGGCGTTGACATTGTCGGCGACGACGTACCGGGACTGGACGCCGGCGGCGTACGAGAACGAGGCCGGTGAGCTGACCGGGTACTTCACCGAGTTGGAGACCGCCGCCGCGACCGCCGCCAACTGGACCCTGGAGTGGGACACGCCGGCGTTCGAGGCGGTCATCCCGGGTGTGCAGTCGGGGAAGTACGACCTGGGTGGCGGTGTCGACATCACCGCGGAGCGGTTGAAGGTGATCGACATCGTGTCGGTGATCCGGGTCGGCTACACCTTCTTGACGCTGGCAGACGGCGGCGCCGAGGTCGCCGATGACACCACGGCGCTGTGCGGGGTGCGGGTCGGCGCCGTCGCGGCGCAGGCATCGCTGGAGGAGTTGGGCGAGATCTCGGACGCGTGTGTGGCCGCCGGCCAGCCGGCGGTGGAGATCTCGACGTATGCCAATGATTCCGCCGGGCTGTTGGCGCTGAAGTCGGGCAACATCGATGTGCGGACGATCAACACGGCCGAGGGTGGCTTCTTCACGAAGTCGCAGCCGGAGTTCGCGGTGACCGGGCCGATCATCACCCAGGTCGATGCGGGGATCGCGTTCGCCAAGGGCAGCCCGCTGGCGCAGCAGTTCGCGGATGCGGTGAACAAGACGATCGAGGACGGCACGTACGCGCAGATCCTGGAGTCCTACGGGGCGCAGGAGGTCGCGATCACCAGGTCCGAGGTCAGCCCGACCCCGATGCGCTGACCCTTCTCGCTCCGGCGGCCGGTCACCGGCCGGCCGCCGGAACGCGGGCCCCGTTCGCGACACCGCGACGGCGGATCCGAGGGGGATGTGCTCGACCGCCCCTGGTCGCGACCCCCGGTCGCGATCCTGTCGCGTTCTCCCGGTCAGCGGGGTCCGTCTGCGTGAGTTCTGTTCTGCCCTGTTCAGTTTCGATGAAAGGCCTGTTGTCGTGACCGAGACGTCCACCGCTGCAGCACAGTCCGAGGGTGGTTCCGGGGATTTCCCGGTGTTGTTCTCGCCGATCGCGGTGGGGCCGCGGGTGTCGCGGAACCGGATCATCAATTCGGGGCACGGGACGTCGTTGGCGCCGGGGCGGCACAACGAGGAGTTGTTCCTCTACGAGGAGACCCGGGCGCGGGGTGGTGCCGGGATCGTGACGACGCAGTCGCAGTGGATCAACCAGGGCGCCGGTGATTTCGACGTGCGCTACGAGGTCGCGTCGGGCGCGTACGACGAGTTGGCGTCCCGGGTGCACGCGGGCGGCGCTCTGTGTTTCATCCAGATCAACCATCCCGGCCGGCAGGGGTTTTTGGGGCCGCGGAACCGGGAGTACGCGGTCGCGCCGTCGCAGGTGCCGGGCCGCTTCTACGGCGGGCAGGTGCAGATCCCGCATGCCATGACCGAGGCGGAGATCATGGCGGTGATCGAGGATTTCGCCGGGTCGGCGGAAGCGATCACCACCACCGCGGCCGACGGGGTGGAGATCCATTTCGGTCACGGGAATCTGGTGCAGCAGTTCCTGTCCCCGCACACCAACCGGCGCACCGACCGGTGGGGCGGCTCCTTCGAGAACCGGACCCGGTTCGCGCGGGAGGTCATCGCCGCGATCCGCGACCGCATCGGCACCGACACAGTGGTGTTCGGCGCCCGGATCAACGGCGCCGCACCCGGCGACCCCACCGAAACGACGCTGCTCAACGATTTCGCGACCATGTTGCTGGACATGGACCCGGGGATGCGGCTGGACTACCTGTCGGTCACCGGCGGACACTTCTCCTCCGCCTGGGGCACCTCGTTCAACCTGCCCGATTCCTCGTTCCCACCGGCGCTGTGGGAGTCGCAGGCCCGCCGGGTACGGGAACAGGCTCGGGATAGGGGGGTGCCGATCTTCCAGGTCGGCCGGATCCTGGGCCCGGCGCTGGCGGAGCGGCTGCTGGCCT